>CAYNJK010000266.1:0-4805 GCA_964397575.1 uncultured Saprospiraceae bacterium | reverse complement strand
TGCTCAGTGTGATGACAGGGGCTAGGACTGGCCTACTTATGTTTATGATGCCACATTGACGAAAATATTTATCTTCAATGGCTATATTTACTATTTTCCCTCTTTTTCCTCCCTCTTACCTCCAATAGTATCAAAGATAAAATCATAAGTAATAAACAGCATCGCTGAATAGAACCTGCTGTTTACATTGTCTTTGCCCGTTATCTGGAAAAGATTTTCTTCATTTATATTAGCGAGGTCAGCTAGTTGTCTGCCGTTGTCCTTGCCACCATAACCAATGTCAAGACCTATGGAAATTTGATTCTTGCCAAACTGGAACATGCCACCACCTGTAATGTGGAAGATGTCACCCGTTGTGCCCAGATATTCAGTAGTGTTATTGAAAGTGAGACTATTGTTCTGATCTAAGTCTGTTCTGAATCCTGCCAGTAACGTCAGCTTTTCTGATGACCTATGTAAAATTCCTGTAGCAAAGTTAAACACCGATTCATTCTCACTAGTCAGTCGTACAGGTACTTCTTCTGGATTGGTAGATAACTGATCAAAGCTGTCATCATCATCTAGTAGCAAAGTATATCTTGGCACTTTTGCGAAGTACTCCATGGAAATAGAAAGAACATTTTTTCCAAGATTAAAATCAAAACCTAAGCCTACAGAACTTGCTGTTTTGAAATCTTCTAGATTGACTCTATTTCTATTTGATACAGTTTCTGAGATGATGTCTATATTAGTTGTATTTGTTCTGTTGTCGTCTACAAAGTAGTCTCCACTTTTTCTTAGTATACCATAGATGGGAGATGTAGCTGTAATGCCAATATTGAATAGCTTATGCCTATATGAAAATCCCAGTTTGGTAATAAAACCACTGCTGATTCCCAGACCATATCCAAGTTGGTAACGCCAGCCAAGTAGCACTTGGTTAGGAATAGAGGTAGGGACGAGTTCCTTCTTTAGATTGAAATTCAGTTCTTGGTCATGCCATACGGAGAACTGGCTGATACCTACACCTATATTTGGAGAAACCCTATAGAAGAGTCCTACACCATACCAGTCTTCAGAAATTCTCCTCTCGAAATCTAAATCACCTCTGAATAAAAGCAGTGGACCATTATTTACTCTATCCACAACTCTGTCTTCGTATTTGATGTCAGTTTTAAACCTTTTAAAAGCAGCTATACCGGCTATGAATTTATCAGACTTGAAGGGCTTAAACCTAACTCCTAAAAAACCAGGGGCAAAGCTGATGCCATTATCATTGATTACATTATCGTCTCCTATGAAATTATTAGTCTGCAAATTTGAATAGCTGGGACTCAGAAAGGAGAAAGCAAAACCTAAGTTGTCATCCATGCCGATGGTTCCAGGATTGTAGAACAGAGAGGTCTCTCCCTCGGCAGAAGCTATTACTGCTCCATTGAGCAACAGACCTTTTGCCCCATACTGATGTGTCCAGTAATGGGCATCTATCTGCGAAAATAAATCAGTAGGAATGACAACCACAACCCACAGGCATAGACCGAATAATAATTTAGAAAGCATCTTATAATTCTTAGTATACAAGATAAGCATTTCTTAGTTTGAATTTGGTGCTGTAGTTGACTTCTTGTTAGCGTTTATATTATAACTATAAGTTAGGTAAAGGTTGTTTTGGGTAGCAAGTGGTCTATCAGAATAGCCTTGTTGACGCCAAAAAATAAAATTAAGCCCAGAGCTAGCATTAAGTTTGTACTTCACACCTGCTGTATATCGAGCACCGGCCAAATCACTGAAATCTTTGTCCATAAAGAAATCAATACTTGCAAATGGTGTAAATGCTGAGTTAGTTATAAGTGTGACACCTGGAAAATAACGTACGAAGTCTCTTGTTTCGAACCGTCCTAGATGATATCTGAATCCATTAGATATTTGGAATTTACCCGACTTGAAACTATTTTTTATATCAAAAAAAGTAAAGACCATATCTGGTCTATCAGGTACGAAAAAGTGTCTGTCTAGAATACTGACAGCCCAGCCTTTTCCTAATTTATAATTGGCAATGATATCTATAGAAGTATTATCATGACCAGAGAGATCGTTATTTCTTCTGTGGATTGGCTTTACAACAAGAGTCAATTTGTCATTGGCCTTGTAATTTAAGGCTAGTGCCGTCCATGAAGTCAGATCCGCTTGCGAGAAAGCACTAACGCATAGTAATAATGCTATCCCAGTTACACAAAGTCTTATCATTTATTTAAAAGCGTTTATTCCAGTAACTTCCATCCCAGTAATCAGCAAATGTATATCGTGGGTCCCCTCATAAGTAAGAACAGTCTCTAAGTTCATCATATGTCTCATGATGGGATATTCATTAGTGATTCCCATGCCACCGTGTATTTGTCTGGCTTCTCTGGCAATCTCCAGCGCCATATGTACATTATTTCTTTTAGCCATAGATATCTGAGCAGGGGAAGCTTTGCCTTCATTGGCAAGTGTACCTAGTCTCCAGGCCAGAAGCTGTGCCTTTGTGATTTCTGTTATCATCTCAGCCAGTTTTTTCTGCGTCAGTTGGAACCCAGCTATTGGCTTGTCGAACTGTATTCTTTCTTTACTGTATCTAAGAGCCGAGTCGTAGCAATCCAGTGCCGCTCCTATAGCACCCCAAGCAATGCCATATCGTGCCTTGGAAAGGCAGGATAGGGGACCCTTGAGTCCGGCGACACCAGGTAGAATGTTTTCTTTAGGTACTCTGCAATCTTCAAAAACTAATTCGCCAGTTATGCTTGCACGTAATGAGAGTTTTCCGTGGATTTCAGGCGCTGAAAAACCTGCTGTATCTTTTTCTACGATGACGCCTCTTATTTTTCCTTCCGGATCTTTTGCCCAGACCACAGCAAGATCTGCAACAGGAGAATTGGTAATCCACATTTTAGAACCATTAAGAATGATGTGATCCCCATCTTCTTTATAATTTGTGAGCATACCACTAGGATTAGACCCATGATCTGGTTCTGTGAGACCGAAGCAGCCGATGTAGTCGCCAGAACCCAGCTTTGGCAGATACTTTCTCTTTTGCTCCTCTGATCCGAATCTGTATATAGGATACATCACTAGTGATCCTTGTACAGAAGCCATACTTCTGATGCCAGAGTCACCACGTTCCAGTTCTTGCATGATGATGCCATAAGCAATCTCATCCATGCCACCACCACCATATTCTACTGGCAGACTTGGACCATAAGCACCTATTTCAGCTAGACCTTTGTACAGATGAGTAGGGCATTTAGCCCGTTCCGAATAGTCCTCTATTATGGGGGTTACTTCCTTTTTTACCCAGTCTCGGACGGCAGTTCTTGCCAAGAGATGGTCTTCCGATAGTAAGGCGTCCACATCATAATGATCGTGGGACTGGAATTTGTCTACTTTATTAGCAGTAGAAAGCCCGTTTTGGTTCATTTTTATTGATTTAAGTATATAAAGGTATTACTTGTCTCATTAATTAGTAGAACTCTTTTTATTAACGTTCTCGATATTATGAACTGACCTTGAGTTGTTATTTTTGGCCCAATTATGAGATCTGCACAATTCAAGGCCATCTTTATTATTTTACTCATTTTCGGAGGACTAGGTTGGTATATATTTGGAGGTAATGTATCCTTACCTTCTTTGCCTAATTTCAGCGAGTGGTTTCAAAAAGAAGAAACTAATACCGCAAGCAAATCATCTGCTAAGAAAAATAACAATTCATCCACGAGTACAGGACAAGTTATAGACAGTTATAAAGGTGTAAAAGTCTACTATAATGGCAGAGTAGGTAACGTCTCAGGTAGAAATACGACCAAAGATGGATACAATCTTGGGCTAAAATATCAATGTGTAGAATTTGCCAAGAGGTTTTATTATGAAGCCTACAGCCATAAAATGCCTGATAGTTATGGGCATGCCAGAGATTTCTTTGATGGTAAGCTTGCTCAAGGTGAGTATAATAAGGCTCGTGGCATGAGGCAATACAAAAATGGTGGTAATGAAAGACCTAGAGTCAATGACTTAGTTATTATAGGGCCCTCCACATTCAATTCATTTGGACATCTATTTATCATCACGAAGGTGACTAACAATGGCGTAGAATTTATCCAGCAGAACCCCGGACCTAGAAATCCTAGTAGGGGAAGTTATCCCTTAGTCAATTCTAACGGACACTGGTCCATAAAAGCAGATGATGTCGTAGGCTGGCTACGCCTTAGTTAGACTTCAAATTGTGCTTATCTTTGGTTCTATGACCTATCTTTTCCTAAAAAGTATACATCTTATCAGCATGGTTGCTTGGTTTGCCGGGCTGTTTTATCTTATAAGACTATTTGTATATCATACTGAAGCTTTTGAAAAACCTGCCGAGGAATCCGCAATTCTGAGCAAGCAGTACCATATGATGCAAGACAGGCTTTTTAGGATTATCGTACGTCCTGCAATGGGACTTACGTGGATATTCGGACTATTACTGATCTACAACAGAGGCTGGGACTGGTTTAAAGTGAGTCACTGGTTGCATCTCAAGTTGCTGCTAGTCTTGTTTTTATCAGGTTATACAGAGAAGAATAAGGATATCATCAAAAAGCTTGCTCAAAATGAACGTGTTATGTCAGCTTATCGTTTTAGGCTATATAACGAGGTGCCTACTTTGTTCTTACTGGCCATAGTATTATTGGCAGTCTATAAAAATTTGACAAACTTTGGCTATACCTTTGTTGCTGTAATAGTGGTCGGAATAGCTCTGATGCTGATGACCAAATGGTATAAGAACATTAGAAAGACTAAATCAAAGTATAAAT
>CAYNJK010000265.1:0-4813 GCA_964397575.1 uncultured Saprospiraceae bacterium | reverse complement strand
GTTAAGCTATAACTATAGAAAATAATGTCTAAGAATAAAGGTGTTAATCTCAATTGGGATGACTTTCAGAAACTAGGAAATCCGGAAAATGCTCCGGAAGAACAAAAAGAAGAAATGAAAACAGATCATTTTATATCTCAATCGGTGATAAGAGTTCATCTGGAAAAGAAAGGTAGAGGGGGCAAGGCTGTATCTATAATCAAAGGCTTGAAAATGACCAATGCCAAGATGAAAGAAATTGAAAGAGCACTAAAATCCCACTGCGGTGTAGGTGGTACACAAAAGAACAATGAGATCATTATACAAGGTGATCACAGAGATAAAATTATTGCCTACTTGCAGAGACTTGGTGCTAAAGACATCAAAAAAGCTGGTGCTTAAAATGAGATTTTAAGCATTCGGGGTCGTCCTTGAAGGTCTTTCATATGCTTATAATTTAGTGCTTTCTGTTCTAGATAAGCCTGCAACATATCAGAATATAGATGACTGGTTTCGAAGTAGAGCAAGCCCTTAGGTTTGAGCGAAACACTGGCCAACTCTATGATTCTCTTATAGAAGACGAATGGGTCATCACCCTCTACAAATAAGGCCAACTCTGGCTCGTAATCCAAGGTAGACTTATCCATGAGGTTTACTTCAGAAGTAAGAATATAAGGTGGATTTGATACAATGATATCTAAGGCAGGTAAGTCAGCTAAGTTTTCAGTCATGATATCACGCTTTATAAAACTTGCACTTAGCCCTAGAGCATCCCTATTTCTTTCAGCTACACTTATGGCTAGTTCAGAAACATCAAGTCCTATGCCTTGCATCTTATCGAGTTCTGAAATGATAGACAGTAAAATGCAGCCACTTCCCGTTCCTATATCTAGCAAAGTGCCTTCTGAATCAAGACCCTTATGATCAGACAGTATCCAATGTACTAGCTCTTCCGTTTCTGGTCTTGGTATTAATACATGTTCATTTACAAAAAACCTCTTCCCATAAAAGAAAGAAAGATTGACTATTTGCTGGATAGGTATTCCATCTTTCATTTTTTTAAGGTCCTCAGAAAAATCAGAGCTAGATATAGTCTCTCCCCTCCTCGCTGCTATATAATAGTCTGCAATATTCTCTGATTCTCTTTTGCCATAGAGTTGTAACAGTTCAAGCTGTATTTGCTTTCGATATTTATGCCAAGCTTCACTCAAAGCTTATAGGATAGTTTGCTTTGTTAAAATACGTCTTAGAGAATAGTCTAGAACGAAGGTCCCTAGCTTTGTCCCGCTTAAGGATTTCTTTCATATTGACTTCTATACTATGTAGTGGCAACTCGTAATCAAGTTGTTTTGCAATTGCTGCTATAGACCGATGTTGCAAGGGCAAAGACGTTTTGGTCATAAGAACTCTAGATAACAATTCATCCTGCTTGGCTTGCTGTAACTTTTGAAAGCGCCCCATACTCCCCTGCTGTACTGTCTCTGTTTCCTTATAGTTCCATCCTTTCATGCTCTCGACTCCTCCTTCTTTTCCTGGCGGCAATAGCATCTTTTCTTCATATGTTATTTCTAAGAATTTGCAGAGTTCCTCAAGAGTCTTTTGTGGTCGCATCACCAAATCCTCATATTTTAATGTTATCACTCTAGGATCATTTATCAGTTCGAGAGCCTTGGCTGTATTGAGCAAATAAACAGCAACTGCATTATAGGCAGACATACCTCTATTAGTCAATGAAGCAATTGCATCTAAGGGATGTCGGACTATATGTATCACTTTACCTTCTGGAAACGCATCCAAAAAAAGGTGTAGGGTAAAAGCATTAGAAGGTGTTTTTTCAGCCCAGATTTGCTTAGAATATTTCTTCAAGATAGGTTGGTAGAACGCAGAAATGAAATTCTGGAAAGAAGAATGTTCTTGTTCCATTAAGCGCTTAAAATCTACTTTAGTATAACCGTATTCTTCCGTTAACTCTATTCCTATAAACTTATGCCAGCCAGCATTTGGCAATCCCCATATAGAGTTGGCTATCAACTTCTTTCTATGTTTCTGCCAGTCTGTATACAGCGCAGCTTTGGCCAGCAGGGACGTCTCAGAACCACAAAATACCTTACTGTGTCTATTCAGAATTCTTCTTAGCAAAGAGCTTCCAGAACTGGGACTACAACCAATAAGAATGGACATAAGGTGGAATTAGGAGTGAGTGGCTTGTTTTTTGTTTCATTAATCTATTACAAAGGTGACTATTTAAAGTCGACCCTTCAAATCTTCAGAGAATAAAGAATGAAAGTTAGTTTCAAACATACCGTTTACAAATCACAATCGAAGCTGTCTGAGCCTATTATAAAGTTGCTCAATAAAGCCAATAGCCAGCTAAAAGCTTCATATGCCCCATACTCCATGTTTAATGTTGGAGCCGCTATTCTATTAGAAAATGGGACGATCATCGGAGGCGCTAATCAGGAAAATGTATCATATCCCTTGTGTATCTGTGCTGAACGAGTGGCCTTGTATACCTATGGCGCAAAAAACAGTAAACACCTTATAAAAGCACTTGCTGTTACAGCCAAGTATGATCAAAAACCACTTACAGCACCATGTATGCCCTGTGGAGCATGTAGACAGGTGATCCAAGAATATGAACAACGTCAAGGAAGTCCTATAGATATCTATGTCACAGCCTCGGGTATTGCAGAAGTCATCAAGATTGCTGGAATTACTCATATTCTGCCTTCTGCCTTTCATCAAGATCATCTCTTGTAGAAATATTAGTTGGGCTATGAGTAACTTTGTGCCCAGAAACAGAAGAATATGAATTTTATAGAAGAATTAGAGTGGAGAGGAATGCTTCATGATATGACGCCGGGTGCTAAAGAAGCCATAGAAAGTGGAATGCAGACTGCTTATATAGGTTTTGATCCTACTGCACCTTCACTGACGATAGGCAATTATGTCCAGCTGATGGTCTTAAGTTTTTGGCAAAAGTCAGGTAACAAACCTATTGTGCTTATGGGCGGAGCAACTGGAAGAATTGGTGATCCATCAGGAAAATCAGAAGAGCGACAGCTGAAGAGCTACGAAGAGCTGGACAATAACCTTGCACATCAGGTTACTCAGATGAAGAAGTTTTTGGATTTCGAATCAGGTGATAATAAAGCTGAACTTAGAAACAACTTGGACTTTTATAAAGAGATGAATGTTTTGGACTTTCTTAGAGATGTAGGAAAGACACTGACTGTGAGTTACATGATGTCTAAGGATTCTGTAAAGAACAGACTGGAATCCGGCCTAAGTTTTACAGAGTTCAGTTACCAGTTACTTCAGGCTTATGATTTCCAATATCTATATGAGCAAGACCAATGTAAGTTCCAGATGGGTGGTTCTGATCAATGGGGCAATATTACCTCAGGAACAGAATTTATCCGCAGGAATCTTGATGATGCTAAGCCTTATGCTATAACAAGTAAATTGCTTACTAAGGCTGATGGCAAGAAGTTTGGAAAATCAGAAAAAGGTAACATCTGGCTGGATCCTAAGAAGACTTCACCTTATGAGTTTTATCAGTTTTGGTTAAAGGCTAGCAATGACGACTTACCTACCTATCTAAAATACTTCTCATTCAAATCAAGAGCAGAGATAGAAAATCTAATCGCTCAAGCCGAAGAAAATCCTCAAGCTGTGACTGCGATTCTTGCAGAGGAACTGACAACCAGGGTGCATAGTGCTGAAGCTTTCGAAGCAGCCAAGAATGTCTCCCAGGTAATCTTTAATAAGAAGTTAGATAATGCTTCTCTAAGAGAGATGAATACTGCTACTTTAGAAATGGTAAGTCAGGAAATTCCTTCTTATCAAATAGGCAATTCAGAAAATAGTCTGGACAAACTGCTAAGCCAAGAATGCAGCATCTTCAGTTCTGTAAGCGAATTCAGAAGAGCCATCAAAGGCAATGCCCTTGCAGTTAACAAAATAAAGATTACAGACCATGAAGCTACCATTCAACCATCAGATTACATACATGGCAAATATCTGATGGTCGAAAATGGTAAGAGAAATAAATATCTCTTGGTAAAGGCTTAAGGTTGTTCTTGTACGTTATCTCGCTCGACAAAATCTAACGAAACTGAGTTTATACAATACCTGAGACCAGTAGGTGCTGGCCCATCATCAAATACATGTCCCATATGTCCTCCACATCTGGAGCAATGCACTTCAGTACGGGCATAGCCTAGTATATAATCTGTATCTTCTGCGATAGCTGTCTCATTTATCGGTTCGTAATATGAAGGCCATCCAGTACCTGACTTGAATTTGGTTTTAGAATCGAAGAGCGGCAACTCACATCCTCTACAGGTATAGATACCGTCACTTTTGTGATCCCACAGATCGCCAGTAAAAGCTCTTTCCGTTCCTGCCTTTCTGAGGACATAATATTCCTGTTCAGACAATTCAGACTTCCACTCCTCTACGGATTTGGTGATCTCATATTCCACCTCCATTTCCTCTTTTTTCATCTTTTTCTTAGACTTTTTCGTCTCCTTGGCTTCGGTGACTGTATTGTCTAGAGTTGTGCTTGGAGCTACTGCTTTCTGCTGGCAAGAACTAAGAACCATCAGATGAACCAGTAGCACTGAAAATATTAATCTTATCATAACTAAACTTTTAATTTTATTCTTCGCCTCTAAGTCGAGCATCTTGTCTCTTGGCGATTTCAATAATCTTTCTCATTAAATTAACAATCGAAATAAACACTAAGTAAGTGAACGTAAATACTATGTAAAGCCAGCGAAATGATCCTGCACTATCCATACTTACGCCTGACATGTAATGTGCCAATACC
>CAYNJK010000264.1:0-4838 GCA_964397575.1 uncultured Saprospiraceae bacterium | reverse complement strand
CTAAATGTAGTATTATACAACAGTCCATCTAATAGAGGTGGTTTTGCTCCATTTCCCAATAATTCCAATACTCCTCAAGCTTTTATTGGAATCCGTTATACAAATCTCCAAGAGACCTCAGAAACACCTGAGCACGAATTTGGCCACTTTCTAGGTCTCAGTCATACGCATCAAACCACAGAACAAGGAAACAATGTCACTGGGGCAGAACATGTCCCAAGATCAGGACCACAAGCTAATTGTTCTCAATTCGGACGCGGTGACGGCTTATGTGATACACCAGCTGACCCTGGGTTTTCTGGAGACCCTACCGATATATTTGGAAACCCTTATACCCCAGACTTGACTAATATCATGTCGCCTTATACCCAAACTAGAAATAGTTTCACCGTCCAGCAAGATTCCGTAATGGAAGATGGATTAGCTTTTAGATTAAATGATCCAGACTACGACCTGCTAGGATTTGTTCCAACAACTAATCCTGTAGCACCCACAATAGACACTACCTCTAACAACCATCTTTATAATTATATCGGCTGGACCAATGTGGCAGATAATATGGGTTACATCATAGAAAGATCGGAAGTGTCTGCTACAAGTGGATTTAGAGCCATCTACAATGGATCCGTACATATCGACGTAGATTATTATCAAGACAGAGAAATAGTAGGCGGAGTAAATTATTGGTACCGCGTAATTCCAGTTAACAGCGCAGATCAGTATAGTCAGACGGTACTTATAACTTCTGATTATCCAGGTGGTTATTGTGAGACTGCAACACCATGTAACACATTCACACCAGATAGTATAAGAATCGTAGACCCGGGGAATAACACAGTGCTATTTAATGATAACCTCACTTGTGATCCAGATTGGGATATAACTGTAGATGGACAATTTAGTATTGTGGACAATGTCCAGTATGACCTGGCCAATTATCCAAATATGACAGGACAATGGTATACTAACTTCTGGATAGATCTTAATCATGATGGCGATTTTGAAGATGCTGATGAATGGCTGATAGAAAATGTCTGGTTCGGAGGTGGCGGTGTAACCAGTACATCTTTTACAGTACCCCCACAGACAAGTCATGGATTACGAGCTGGAAGGATGATGTTTTCTACTTTATTTAATCTTGGCATGTTTCAGCCTATAACGAGTCCTTGTTCTTCGCCCATGAGTAGGTTTATAGTTGACTTCGAAATAGACATCCAACCCAACCCATGTGCCTCTGTATTTAATCTGACTGGCATACAAGCTGTACCTGCGGACTTTGAGGCTTCTGGGGAAATAATTTCGGATCAGGTTATAGATGCCAACGTCGATTATGATTCTGGTACATTCATAGATTTACTAGCAGGCTTTGAGGTGAAATTAGGTCGAGTCTTTCATGCCTTTATAGATGGATGTGGCGGCCAGTAGTATGTGTGCATAGCAAGTAGATAATACCCGATCTTTACTCTTACAAGATTACTTTCTAATTATTTGGTAGACTATCCTGACTGAAGGCTGGGTTAGTCTACCTCTTGTATAACTACCAAGTCATCTTCTGCACAACTTACCAGATAAAGTAACAGCAGTAGAAAAAAAGTGATTTTAGAAGTTGTAAAAATTTTCATTGGCTGTGTTTTACTCTATATATGATTCAGACTTGAAAAACGCGACACCAATAAGTACTTTTTTGAAAATAGATCTTCATGTAAGAAAATATTTCCGAAAAAATCACTGAAGTGATCTTACTCACTTCAAAATAAAAAGAAAAAAAATTGGATACTATCAAGAGGTCTAGAGACACAAACAAGGGAGCTTTGATTCAAAAAAAATTAAGCCGACATGCCTTTCACCTCTTTACGGTTTTTTAATAACCTCTGGATTTATTCTACAGTGACCACCCCCTCTTCCAACAGATATGCCACGCCGCTACCTTGACAAAGTGCCCGGCCTTCTGCATTGAAAAACAATCGATGACCTTCCTTACTCATCCAGCCTATCTGCTTTCCTGGATTGCCGACGATAAGGGCATAGTCTGGCACATCTTTGGTGACGACTGTACCTGCACCTACAAAGCTATAATCGCCTAGTGTAACACCACAGATGATAGTTGCATTGGCACCTATAGTTGCACCGTTTTTGATTACTGTCTTTTTGTATTCTGATTTTCGAGAGACAGCAGAGCGGGGATTTATTACATTGGTAAAGACTGCAGAAGGGCCTATAAATACATCAGCGCCACAGATGACACCTTCGTAGAGTGAAACATTATTCTGCACCTTGCAATTGTTACCTAGTTGCACCTTGGAAGCTATAAATACATTCTGCCCTATATTACAATTAGCTCCCAGAATAGCTCCTGGCATAAGATGTGAGAAGTGCCATACTTTAGAACCATCCCCTATCTGACAGCCGTCATCTACCAGTGCCGTTTCATGTTTATAATAACTCATTTGTTCTTTTTGTATTTGGCTTCTGCAAAATCTAGGGCAGCTAATAAAATATCCAGTGCCTTGACTAATTCTTCTTCTTTATAGACCAGTGGCGGTGCTAGTCGAAAGCTTTTACTATCAAATATAAAGTAGTCTATCAGTGCGCCCAATTCAAAAGCCTTGGTCACTACATGCTTCAGATATTTTCTTCGTGTCAATTCTACAGCCATCATCATACCTGAGCTTCTGATCTCCTGGATAATCGGATGCTGTAGCTTTTTTCTGATCAAGGCTTCCTTTACTAGAACTTGGGGAATAATCTCTCCTTCTAGTAATACTTCCAAAGTCGCCTTAGCAGCTGCACATACGACTGGATGGCCTCCAAAAGTGGTGATATGTCCTAAGTCGGGATCTCTGGTAAATCCGTCCAAGAGTTTCTTGTCCGCTACAAGACCTCCTATGGGCATGCCGCCTCCCATTGCTTTGCCTATGCAAAGCATATCTGGAATGACCCCGTACTTCTGATGTGCAAATAAGTGTCCCGTGCGGCCAAAACCTGTCTGTATTTCATCAAAGACCAGCAAGGTCTTAGTCAGCGTACATCTTTCTCTTATTGCTTGTAGGTACCCTTCTGCAGGTGGTCTTATGCCGGCCTCCGCCTGAACGGGCTCTATAATAACCGCTGCCGTTCGACAAGAAATCTCTTCGAGTTCATTGAAATCATTGAAGGTGATGTGTTTGATACCTGGTAATAGCGGCATAAATGCCTGAGAATACTCGTGATCTGATCTGAGGGATTCGGCACCTTGGGTACTGCCATGATAGGCATGTCTAGCAGCGATTAGCTCATAACGGCCTGTCGTTTTCTTGGCCAGTTTCATTGCGGCTTCTATTACTTCTGAACCAGAATTTAGAAAATAGATGCTATTCAGTGAGGGGTCTAATTGCTCAGCAAGCAATCGCGCATAGTCCACCTGAGGCGTCTGCACATGCTCGCCATAGACCATCGTATGCAAGTGTTTATCGAGTTGCACCTTTATTGCGGCGATAACCTGTGGATGTCTGTGCCCTAGCGAACTCACCGAAATTCCGGAATTGAGATCAAAATAGGCTTTGCCGCTGGTATCATAAATACGTACGCCTTCTGCCCAGTCTATTTCGAGCATCATCGGATAGGTACTGGTCTGACCGACGTGGTCTAGAAAAAGCTGTCTTTTGGATAAATTGCCCATTTGTTAATTAAGTAGCAAACATTAACCTGTATTAAAAAGAGGAAAATATAAGTCTAAGCTAGGAAGTAATTACTTTTTTGAATGAAATCCATTATTTCAGTTCCGAAATTTTCTTCTTTGTTAGCGTGGTGTTAAAGTAAAACATAGTGGTTATAAAAGTCGTCTATATAGTGCTTCTAAAGCCCATTTTGTTCATTTTTGTAACTAAGCATATTAGAAATGAAATACACCGGATTATTATTTTGTCTACTTATTAGTACTTCAGTCTTCAGTCAAGGCATAGAATTCTTTCATGGAACTTGGGAAGAAGCCGTAGGAGAAGCTGAAAAAACAGAAAAATTGCTCTTTGTAGACGCCTTTGCACAGTGGTGCGGTCCCTGCAAGAGAATGGCCAAAGAGGTATTTACACAGGCAGAAGTAGGCGATTTTTTCAATAGTAATTTTATCAATCTGAAATTGGACATGGAAACGCCAGATGGTCGATCTTTTGGATCCAAGTTCCCAGTATCCGCCTACCCAACACTTTTCTTCCTAAATGGTGATGGCGAAATAGTAAAAAAAGTAACAGGTGGCAAACAAGCAGCAGATCTTATAGCTTTAGGGAAAACTGCTATAAAGAGCTACGACAGATCAGGAGATTATGCCGTGAAGTATGAAGAAGGCGACAGGTCTTATGAGTTGGTTCATAACTATGTAAAAGAGCTCAATAAAGTAGGCAAACCAAGTCTTAAGATATCAAATGAATATATCAGCTCTAATCCTCCTATTTCCAAAGCGGAGAAAGCAGCTTTCTTATATACAGCTGTGGTAGACTCTGACTCCAAGCTCTTTGACCAGATGGTCGCTATGAAGGATGAGGTCATACAAGCTACTTCAGAAGGTGCCTATGCTGACAAAGTAAAAACGGCCTGCTTTGCTACAATTGCCAAGGCAGTAGAATTTGATTATGAAGATCTGATGGTAGAAGCTATAGATAAGTATAAAGCCTCAGATGCTGGAGATGCAAAGAAATTTGGCCAAGAAGCCCAACTGGAATATCATAAGCTTGCTGGCAACTATTCGGAGTGGAAAGTGCTGGCTGAAAAGTATATGAAGAAGTATGGCAAGAAAGACCATGATGTGTTCAGGCAACATCTTTTAGCCTTGAAAGGCGATTTCGGCCACGAAAAAGATGCAAAGC
>CAYNJK010000263.1:0-4857 GCA_964397575.1 uncultured Saprospiraceae bacterium | reverse complement strand
CTTCACCTACTAACGATTATAATTTCTATATCCTTCCCGATGAGTCTGATCTTGCGACTATACCTCAAGATGACAGGAACCCTCTGACAGAAGATAAAGTAGCATTAGGAAAATTCTTGTTTTTTGAAACTGGCTTTGCCTCAGATGCGCGATATAGCTCGGGTATAGGCACCTATTCTTGCGGCTCTTGTCACGTTCCTGAAGCAGGCTTTAAATCAGGAAGTTTCCAAGGTATCGCTGATGGTGGAGAAGGCTTCGGTCTAAATGGTGAGGATAGAAGAAGAAATACCGATTACGAGGAACATGAGTTGGATGTGCAAGCTGCAAGACCACTGAGCTTAGTGAATGTAGCTTTTGTAAAAAACACGACTTGGAACGGTAGATTCGGAAGTGAAGGGACTAATGTGGGCACTGAAGCATATTGGAAAACTTCAGACGGAACACATAATAATGCTCTAGGTTTTGAGGCACTGGAAACACAGAATCTGAAAGGTCTGGATGTACATAGAATAAGAATCACAGAAGAGCTCATAGATGAGTTCGGCTATAGAGAATTGTTTGATGCATCTTTTCCTGAGCTTGATGAGGCGCAGAGATACAGCAACTTTGCTGGCTCACTGGCAATATCTGCTTATATCAGAACAGTCTTAAGTAATAAAGCGCCTTTCCAAGACTGGCTAAAAGGCGACAGATCGGCACTCACTACAAATGAAAAGTATGGGGGCATATTATTTTTTGGAAAAGCAAAATGCTACAATTGCCATTTCAATCAAAACTTAGGCTCAGGTGAATTTCATGCCTTAGGTGTCAAGGATCTAGACATGAGAAATTTCTTCAAAACTACAGATGCAGAGATCCAAGATAGGAATCTAGGTAGAGGAGCATTTACAGGATTAGAGGAAGATATGCATAAGTTCAAGGTGCCACAACTCTACAATGTAGGAGATTCTCCGTTCTACTTTCATGGATCTAGTGTGAAAGAGCTAAGTGACCTTATAGAATATAAAAACCTGGCTGTAACAGAAAGTGAGAGAGTCCCTCAAGAAAATCTATCTGATAAATTTGTTCCACTTGATCTCACAGAGGAAGAAAAGAGCCAACTACTGTTGTTCTTAGAAAAAAGCCTAAGAGATCCTGACCTTACGAGGTATAAGCCAGAAAATGTCAAGTCAGGTTATTGCTTCCCTAATAATGACTCTGCTTCGCAAACCGACTTAGGTTGCCAGTAAATCAATAATCCACATGTAGTTTGGGTTGTAGATACCATGCTTTGGATTCTATAGATCTGCGGATATCTCTAATGTACGCCTGCAAGTTCTTTCCTTTACAATCAAATTCGAATCCTACTCTGGTATATGGACCATACTCTTCTACATAGACTGTATATCCCCTATCCTTTAGTTTTCTCTCCGCCGCATTGACATTCTGATAATTGGAAAATGATCCTATGATAATAATGCAAGTCTCAGAAATACCTTGTGGATAGCTATCCATCTCTTGCTCTACAACATCACTCACTGCCTCACTGACCTTTCCAGCTGTCTCTTCAGCTGCAGTTACTATTTCATCTTTGGCTGCGCCGATTTTGGCTGTCGCATCATCCATTGTTTCACCAGCTTTCTCTGCTAGATTTTCGGCGGCATCAGAAAGTTTTTCTGTTGCGGCAAGCTTAGGAGTATCTGTATTCATAATACAGCTTATACCTTTCCATATCAGAAAAGCAAAAAGCAACAGACCCAATAAACCTAAAAATGGCCCTAGACAGCCAAAGCTTTCTTTTTTCGGTGGAATAGAGACCGGCGTTCTCTGCGGTGGCAATTCGTATCTGGACTTGGGTTTAGTAGTGGCGATTGTGGTTTTGGGAGTTGTGCTTTTAACAGATGAAGCTGTGGCAGTAGTAGCACTTTTATTCTTGAGGGCTAATTTCTCATTAAGGTTCATAGGTTTTTCAGTCTTTATTCCGCTGGCTGCAGTCTCTTTTATAGAACTGGCGGTTTTCCCCAGAGCGCCAGCAGCCGCTGATACACCAGTGGCTTTTAATACCTTGTCAGCAGTGCTACTCATTTTTGAACTTGCTGATGCTGCAGCAGTTTTGGTATCAGAATCCTTAATTTCCTTTGGCCGAGGTGGAGAGGGAGGAATAGCTGGTTTGGCCAGCTTTAGATCTTCTTTTCGCACAGTTTCTTCTCGCTTGGCAACTGCAGGTGAACTTTGATTTTGAATAGCAGGCTTTTGTGTAGCAGGCTTGGGTTGCGGTGTCTCCTTTATAGGTTCGGTAGTAGAACTATCTCCAAGTTTAGAAATAGGGAGGACGGGTAAGCCCTCATAATACTTGGCTTTAAAGCTGTCTATTGCTTTCAGTTCGTACTTGCCCTCAGAAGTAGAAATAGTGGCTATACCTTCCAGCTTTACCTCTCCATAATTGGCTAAGGAATTGAGTACAGATTGGCTGTATTTCTTTATGGCCTTATTAGCTTCTTTTTTTGTTAGCTTATACTGGTACATCAGATGTTTTCTGAGTGGCTCATTTTCAGTTTGAACCTCATAAAATCCAAGCTTGACCTGAGGTGGTGCTATAGTCTTCTTATCTTCAGAAATTTTAGCTGACAGACTTTCTAATTTAATAGAGCCTATACCAACCAGAGTGACAGTTTCCCTTCTATCCAGTAGCTCTTCTATAGCAGTAGCGACTTTAATCTCCAACTTATTCTATTTTAGTTTGTATAACTAACTCTAAATTAATCAACTTAAATAGAATTGTTCTAACTAAGACCTGATAGGCTCTGATTTTAGCTTAAAGGATATACATTTGAGCTTCGAAAACCTGAATGATATATAGAAAGATGAAACAGATAAAAAGAACAAAGAGTAACAAGCTTTTCAGAGAAGCAAAAAAGATGTTTCCGGGCGGTGTTCATTCTCCAGTACGAGCATTTAAGTCAGTAAGTGGTTCACCACTTTTTATCCACAAAGGGGATGGCTGTAGAATCACTGATGTAGATGGCAATGAGTTTATAGATTTTTGCTGTAGCTGGGGCCCACTAATTCTAGGGCACAATAATGGTAGCGTTAGAAAATCGATTACCAAAGCACTGGGTTATGGAACCTCATTCGGAACCCCTAGTCCAGCAGGTAATGAGATAGGAAAACTGATACTGGACAACCACCGCTACTTAGATAAAATACGATTTGTGAGTAGTGGAACAGAAGCTGTAATGTCAGCTATTAGACTGGCAAGAGGCTATACTGGCAAATCAAAAATCGTAAAGTTTGATGGGTGCTACCATGGACATGTAGATTCCCTACTGGTCAAAGCTGGATCAGGTCTGGCCACCTTTGGCGTATCTACCTCGGCGGGGATACCTCCATCATTTGTAAAGGAGACGCTGATCCTACCTCTGAATGATATCAAGCTGCTGGAAAAAACATTGGCAAAGCAAAAAGACATCGCTGCTGTCATCATAGAACCTATACCTGCTAACAATGGCTTACTTATCCAGGACAAATCCTATCTGAAAGCCCTTAGAAAACTTTGTACAAAACATAAAACCCTACTCATCTTTGATGAAGTGATCTCAGGTTTCAGAGTTGGCTTTGAAGGGGCCGCGGGCTATTACAAGATACAACCAGATCTTATCACCTTTGGGAAGATAATAGGAGGTGGTATGCCAGTAGGCGCTTTTGGCGGTAGTAATAAAATCATGAAACATGTCGCCCCAGAAGGACAAGTCTATCAGGCGGGCACCCTATCCGCAAATCCTATAGCTCTTTCTGCTGGTATAGCTATGCTAAAACAGATTCTGAAGAAAAACTTCTACACGGGACAAGAAAAGAAGACCGCTTACTTTGTGGACAAAATCATGAAGCATGCTAAGAATAAAAAATATGACTTACACATACAGCACATAGGTTCCATTTTTTGGTTTGCTTTCTCAAAGAAGAGAATAAAAACAGCAGACGCAATAGATGCAAGCAAAATGAAACTTTTCGCTAAGATGCACGGTTCCTTGCTAAACAAAGGAGTCTATCTGGGTCCTTCTGGTTATGAGGTAGGCTTTATCTCCAGTGCGCATACTTACAAAGATCTAGATATAGCCGTAAAGAAGATAAACTCTACCATGGATGAAGTATTCTCATGATTGGTAAAAAGAATAGATATATAATCCTACATCTTGTCGTTATGGTCTATCTCATAGCGGCATTTACTTGGTGGGCCATTTTACTCTATAACAAAAATGAAGAGAACTATATACTTCAGCAACGATTGGCAAATACGACAGAACATGTAAACAGCAAGGTGACAGAAAAATACCATAAGCAAAAAAGAATGATTTTAAGTGAAGGCCTTTTCTTCGGTATTTCTATTCTTATCGGCCTCGTGCTTATCAATCGTTCTTTCAGAAAAGAAGTGCAGCTAAATCAAGCTCTGAATGATTTTCTTCTCTCAGTAACACATGAACTGAAAACTCCTATCGCATCTATCAAACTGGTAAATAAAACCCTCGCAACCAAAGATCTCTCAGCGGATAAAAAAGAACAGCTCCTCAGAACCGGACAGGAAGAATCACAACGCCTGGAATCTCTGGTCAATAATATTCTTACAGCAGCAAAAATAGAAAACAGTTATGTATTCAACTTTGAAAACACAAGTATAGACAGCTTTGTAAAAGAAAAGGTAGACAGATACGCCAAACTCTTTCCAGATAGAAACTTCATCTATCAGCCTAAAAATAATATCGTTGCCAGTGTAGACAAAGAAGCTTTTGCCCAAGCCATAGACAATCTCATCAGAAACGCCATAAAGTATTCTCCTAAAGACTCGCAGATAACTATAGATGTAAAAGAGGAAGATACATC
>CAYNJK010000262.1:0-4870 GCA_964397575.1 uncultured Saprospiraceae bacterium | reverse complement strand
GGATCTAAGTACTCTTCTCTTTTATTTTCCTCTTGCCTTTGAATCTTGGCCCTGATCAGCTTTAGTTCATAATAATTGGGATACTTCATCGATTTTAACCCCTCTAACTTTCCTTTTATATACAACACTTGTTTTTTGTAATCATTCGCACCAATATAATCCCATTTTGCGGAGCAGTTTTCCATCAATGATTTTAGCCGCTCATATTCTTCTTGTAAATGATCTATAAGTATTTCTAAATCCCTTTTCATTCTAACCCCAGTCTCATTTTTGCTCTATCAGCTCAATTGACCAACAAATCCCTAGACGTCTTGTCATTCAAATTGAACTTAATATTAAAGTAGCAATTATTCCCTCCATCCAAAACGGATACAATATCTGTTTCCCAGCCTGGCCATTCTTCGCAAAAACAATTGACCCATACTTCTTTTTCGCCTGCAGAATTTATAACGGGTACATATTGTCGTTTATACTCTTTGAGATTTATATGCGTAGCCTTTTCCATATTATAAGCCTTCATGCGCTCTGACAGCAGCTGGTCTATTAGGGCCAGTTCTTTCTCTGTCAGCTCTGTAGGTTCTGCTCCTTCAAACAATCTATAAAGCTCATTGATATGATTACTGAAAGGAATAACAGTTATCTCTGAATTGGGTGCAGAGGAATTAATTGTCACAGGTGCAGTGGATTTAGTTCCCGCGCAACTAGCCATCAGAATTAACAAAAGCAATCTCTGCATAGAATATATTTTGGTCTGTTAGTTGTATAGTGCTTTCCAAGTTAGAAAATATTCTGGGTATCGCAGCTAATTATAAGGATAAGAACTTTTAGAGACGACAAAAATCACAACTAGGAGCATATTTTGTTGGCGTGGTCATTATTCTTATATGATGATTCGATTTATGGATTGTTTTTTCATAGCTTCGAGGAAAGGAGAGTAGTTTTTGTACTCTCCTTTCTCAATATTAACTTTAGAAACAATTGAAAAATTTGAACAGCCTAGACACGGCAAAGCAAATAATAAAAAACAACTGGAAGGAAGGTTTTACAATACCTAGCTCCAAGCTCTACCCTTTTCAGTGGATGTGGGATTCCGGTTTTGTTGCCCTAGGAACTTCTACTTACAATATTGAAATGGCCATGACAGAAATCAGAAAAATGTTTTCTGGCCAATGGACTAATGGCATGATCCCACATATTTTGTTTCACAGCGAAAATGAAAAAACCTACTTCCCCAATTTCGACTTTTGGAAAAGCCAGGTCAACAAAGGCGCCTCCTCCAAGCCCAAGTCTTCAGGTATCACCCAGCCGGCCGTATTCGGATTTATTATTCAAGATATTTTAAAGAACAACTGGGGGAATGAAAAAGCATCTAAGGCAGATAGGTAAGGAAATAGCTGAAGAACTCAAGGAGCTTATAGCCTAAGCGCTACCTGCCTACCACTATCTTTTCTATTATCTTTTGTTGTGACTGTCGGTCAGTCAGCTCTAGGATATATGTACCTGAAGGCAAATCCCCCAGCTCTATGAGAGTGGCATTTGTTGCAAACTTTACCTGCTGTCCACTCAGGCTGTACAATCGGACTTCGTAATCCAGCTGGCCTTCCAGACTGATCTGCAATTGTTCAGAAACAGGATTGGGAAAGATGGTGACGACTGACTCCTGCAAGTGGTGGGTAGCGGTAGCACAATCATCTATACTTTGTTCCTCGCCATTCAGAATAAAGTCCTGACAAGACCAGCCCGATCTGATCACCTGTGCTTCTGCTGCCAAGCTTGCTCTGATTTCTCTCTCCTCTCGGCTTAGGTTACCTATAAGCTGATTCTCTTCCAGTATGCTTTCAGATAAATTATAGAATTCCTGATTACCATTCTCGTTTTGGATCAGTTTGTAATCTTGATCTCTGATCGCCCAAAATTCTACATCATTATTCGACTGGTCTGCATATACAAAATTCCTTTCTACAGCATCGCTGGTCGTAAAGGAGGATCTGATACTATAACTATTATGGATACCCCCTGGCAAATCATTGGAGCAAGCTTCTATCAGTGTAGCATGCAAGTCATTGGCTTGGGTAAGACCGTACTCTTGCTCTCCCCTTCTCGTCACCCCAGCACCACTGATGACCATAGGGACACGTAGTCCACCTTCATACATGCTGCCCTTGCCGTGTCGATTAGGATAAGCTTGTAATACGCCACCAGGAGTTCCATTGTCACCCATAAAGATTATCAGTGTATTGGCTCTGGTCTGCGCATCCATGCTATCTAGCAATCGTCCTATTTCGGTATCCAGCGCTTCTATCGTGGCCAAGTAGAGTTCTCTGTCTGTAGTAGGATTGTCCAAAGTAAAAAGTCCCGCCGGTGGTAACTGAAAAGGGCTATGTGGTGCGACATGTGACAACCAGAGAAACCAGGGCTTTTCTTGCTCAGAGATCCAGTCGATAGCCGCATTGGTAAAATGGGTAGTCACATATTCTCGCACCTCGAAGAGCTGTCCACCATCGGTCTTATCCCATCTGTTGTAGTTCTGTACGCCTCCACCTATTATCCCTTCGAAGTGATCCACGCCATGCTCAAAGGGATGATTGAAATTTATGGGATCGGACAAGTGCCACTTGCCTATGACGGCAGTACTGTAGCTGTCATTGGTCTGTCTGTCTAGATAGTTAAAGAGGGATTCATCTTCTACGGCCAAGTTACCTGGCACTGCTCTTACACCAGTTTTGATTCCGTACTTGCCACTCATAATGCTGGCTCGTGTAGGAGTACAAATTGGCGTGGCCCAGTTATTCATATAGCTTATGCCATTCTCTCGCAACGAATTTATCACAGGTGTATGAGGGAAGATGCCCTCCTCTATACCATAACCTTCCAGCGCATCTATACCTAAGTCATCTGCTATAATAAGTAACACATTGGGCTGCGACTGCGCAGCTACAATTCCGTAAGAGCTAAAAACGACTAGAGCAATTAAAAAGAAATTTCTATTCATCTACTTTATATCAAAATTAAGAAGCAGGAAGCCACCTGTATTGGACAGCAAATAGTTCTTAGGATTTATTCTAGTCGGGAATAACTTCAGAATTTTATTTACAATAAATGCTAGCCACCTATCCCTACCTATGATTAGCGCTCAAAATAACAGTAATACAGCCGTAACGCAAATTATTTCAGCCTAGCTACTAGCGACATCAATTGACCAAGGCCTCAGTATCGCGCAGCAAGTCGGCTATCTTTTCAGCCTCATAGGCATCCGGGTGGGCAGGTCCAAATTGTCCACGGTCATTATCAAAATATTCTCCCGAATGGGCAAAGTGGTTATCCCCCAACGCCAAATCGTAGATAATGTCTGCGCCTTTATCTGCCGGAGACCAATATTTGCCATAAGCTTCCTGCACCATTTTTGTATTTAATAGCGGTCCGGGATTCAGTGCGATAGTACATACGCTAGGTGTACTCTGCGCCAAAGGAAAACTCCACATCAACAGTGCCAGCTTGCTTTGGGCATAAGCTTCCTGATCTTCATTTGTGATTTTAAAAATTTCAAAAAACCCAGTTAATCTGTATGAAAGACAGCCAACAATCTAGTGGCTAGCTTTTCCATTGTCAGTTCTATGTTGCCAGTATTGAATCTCATATTTATAGCAATATGATTGACACCGATGCTGTGCAACTGATGAAAATAGTCTATAAGGTAAGATATCCCCGTTCTGATTCCGAGATGGATCCCTACAGGCTTGAAATCATCCTGCTCTTGCAAGTCCACATACAAAGGCTGCATAAACGGCTTAGTATACTCCAGCTCCTCAGATATAAGTGCCCGCCATTCTTTGATGTTGTGCTCTTGCATATACAAGTTTCTAGGATAGTACATCCATCCATCGCCATTACTAGCGACCCAGGCTGTATCTTGCTGACTGTGTCCAGTTATAAGCAGTGGCAACTTAGAGCCATAGGGCTTGGGCAAGACATCCATCTTCCCATCCATCACACCGAAGATATTATCTTCTAGTATCGGAAAGTCTTGCTGAGCATGGCGGAGGTAAGCATAGGCTGCTCTAAAGGCTGCACCCCTATTCTGATAGTCGGTAGCGGTAGCAGGGTATTCCTCATAGCGGTCACCCGAGGCAATACCCAATAGGAGTCGCCCTCCAGATAACTGGTCTATAGTAGCAGCAGATTTCGCAACATGTACAGGATGACGGAGTGGCAGTGCGATACTCGCAGCGCCCAAGGCTATCCGCTGCGTTTGCCCCGCCAGAAAACCCAAATACGTAAAGGGATCGTAAGTCTGTCCCGCATCACCAAAGGTGGGTACATGCATAGGCACATCTCTCACCCAGAGTGCCGAGAAACCCAGCTCCTCTGCCAGCCTTGCCTTTTGCAGATGCCCTTCCATAGTAGGCACCGTCGTACGTCCATATTCCTCTATGGGTATGACCAAGCCGATGGATAGCTTACCTGGCTTAAATACCGCATTAAAACCAGGATTTATCTGTTCGAATTTTTTAGTCAGCGCTAGTAGTTAAAAACAGTGAGACAATATACTAGCCCAAGGTAACAAGGACTGCAGCTTATCAAAGAATGAAAAAGTAATATTCATCTAATTAATTGGAAGCAGTAGTAAGTAAGCTGACTAGCAGAACAAGTCTTACAAAAGTGGTAGTCCTTTCTGGAGATTGCAACTACACCAATGACCAGACAGAACTTTTATTATGCGCTTTCACGCTGTCACTAAGTGTTATTAACCGTTAAAAACGGCTATTCTAGGATAAATGTCTGATAATTAGTAGCTTAGTGAAACGGCCTTATGGTTTTGTGTTGTGGAATAGGTGAAGTATAAGGGATATAAACGCATTGGTTGTGTCTA
>CAYNJK010000261.1:0-4889 GCA_964397575.1 uncultured Saprospiraceae bacterium | reverse complement strand
CATCATCTACCATCAGTCTGAAGCTGTACTTATCCTTAAGAGCTACTATCTCTCGCAGCTTTCCTTGGTCGCCTCTCATACCGAAGACGCCTTCTGATATAACTAAGATACCTCCACCTGTTTCTGCTGCTACTTTAGTTGCAGCTTGTAGTTGCTTTTCACAACTGGCGATATCATTGTGCTGAAAGACAAATCGCTTGCCTGAATGCATTCTGACACCATCTACAATACAGGCATGACAGCCAGCATCATATACTACTACATCTCTTCTGGACAACAAGCAGTCTATTGCAGACATAATACCTTGGTAGCCAAAATTGACCAATACAGCAGCTTCTTTATTTTCAAACTCAGCCAACTCTTTTTCTAAGTCGTCGTGCAATTGCGTATTCCCTGACATCATACGAGACCCCATAGGGTAAGCCAGTCCCCAATTCTTAGCGCCTTCAGCATCAGCCTTTCTTACATCAGGATGGTTAGCCAAGCCTAAATAGTTATTGACTGACCACATTATCGTTTCTTTTCCTTGAAACATCATCCTGTTACTGAGTTCACCTTCCAGCTTTGGGAAGATGTAATAGCCTTCTGCTACATCTGAGTACCTACCTAGTGGTCCTTTGTCACTTTTTATTCTTTCAAAAATATCCATTTATCAATCCTATTAGTTTGGTATTGAGTTAGTTGCAAGACCCGAAGGTCGGAAATTAGATGGAAAATACTGTCATGAATTAACTAAAAAGAACTTATCAATTTAGCCATATACAGCCATTTGGGCTTATTTCAGGGCAATTCTATCAGGTCACCTTTGACTTAGCCAAAATCTTCCTTAAAATACTCGGAGCTAGACGATTCATAAGGCCTGCTAATTTTACTTCTTTCAGTCCTCCTATATGGATTTCTTCCCTCTCAGCTGCCACTGCTGCAAGCACCTTGTCTACCATCTTATGGACATCCATACCATTACGCTGAGCCTCATCCATAGTGCCTTGTGCAGCACCTGTTCCAGTAAGGGCATTCTTAGAAATATCTGTCTTTATATAGCCAGGACAGACCATGGTCACTTTTATACCCGTCTCTTTCATCTCAGCCCTGAGTGCATCAAAGAAGCCGTGCAAAGCCATTTTAGATGCGGAATAGCCGGAACGTACTGGAACACCAAACTTTCCAGCCATGCTACTGACGACCACATAATGTCCTGCATTCTTAGTTCTGAAGTGAGGCAGTAGTCCCAGTGACAACTTCACTGTACCCAGATAATTGATATCCATAAGCTTTTTGTAGACAGAAAAATCTGTATCCACTACTTTGGAACGTTGAGAAACACCACCGTTATTAATAAGTATATCTACTTCAGAAAGAATAGATTTATTTTCTTCAATAATTGCATCCAAGTCTTCATGCTTCTCCAGATCTAAGGGGATGATAGTGCAAGAAGCTGGTGCACATTCTTTGGCTATTTGTTCCAACCCAGCTCTTTTTCTACTGGATAAAATCAGTTTGGCGCCTCTTTTTGCAAGACTTAAGGCCATGGCAGCACCTATTCCTGAACTGGCGCCCGTGACCCAGACTGTTTTGTTAGTATAACTGGACATGCGGCTAAGATAAGTGCATTAGTTGAGCTACCACAATTAAGGGACCCTAGATCAATCCTTCATCCAGAAAGCTGTAGTAGCCATTCTCAGATATTATCAGATGATCTAGCACATTGATATCTAGCGTTTTTCCAGCTGCAACCAGCTTTTTTGTGATATTAAGATCTGCTTGTGAAGGTTTCAGATTGCCAGAGGGATGATTATGTGTCAATATTATGGAAGAAGCTTGCTCATCCAAGGCTTTCTTGAATATGACTTTGGGGTCTACGACTGTGCCGGCTACACCTCCACTGCTGATAGTATCTATCTTGGTGACCCTATTATTTCTGTTGAGCAAGATTATTTTGAAAACTTCATGTGGTAAATCTTCCATGAGTGCATGGACACAGAGATAGGCATCATGACTGCTGGTGATTTTTGGCTTTTCCTTGACTTGAGTTGTCTGTCGCCGTCTCCCTAATTCCAATGCTGCAGCTATAGTTACTGCTTTGGCCTCTCCTATACCTTTGAATTTCATGAGATCTTTGATGCTGACCTTACCGAGTTTACTGAGATCATTCTGATAGGTCGCCAAAACTTCTTTAGCTAGATCGACTGCAGAGACACCTCCTGTACCGCTGCCTAATAAAATAGCCACTAACTCAGCATCACTAAGTGAGCCTTTGCCCTTCAGCAACATTTTTTCTCGAGGTTTGTCTTCCTCGGCCCATTCCTTTATGCTGAGAGTTTTCTTGTATTCCATGGTTGTCCTGAACTAAATATAGCCAAGACTTTCTAACTCCATGTAATTTTCAGAATAGAAAAAAGAAAGGATTAATTGTGTTTTTCGTCTGCTGTAACCTCACGGACCTTAAAATTTAGTCCCCCTCCACCTAAATCACAACCATCTATAAATGCTTCAAACTCGGCTCCCAGCTGTGTTTCGAATCCAGGCAAAAGATTTATCTCTGTTGCTGAGTCGTAGTCTACTCTTGCAGCCGACCCTATGAGTTGTGTGGACTCTATAACTCCATCGGTTTCATAATCTGCAATTCCTGTTTCTATTCCGACAATCATATTAGCGCCCTGATAGTTAGCTGGGACGATGAAAGGAGTAATGCTTGCCGTATCAGTACAGTTACTATTGTCTGTGATAATTACTCTGATAAGTGAATTTGCATTCAGTGTATTGGTGGTAATATTTGATGATGGACCATTTTGCAATGTTTCGCCTGGGTCTACAACATTGTTTGCATTAGCATCGTGGTAAAAATGATAATTGGCTGCATTACTTGGACTAGCATCTATAGAGAGGCTTTCACCATAGCAGATGGGCGAGCTGTCTGTCAGTGAGGCAATAAGTAATGGCGTACAATACAAGTTGTAATGAAAAGTAAAGGTACCGTTAGGTGTATTTTGTGTAAATGTATTAGACCCAAACTGAACAGGAGGATTTGTAATCGTCTGGTCATCATCACCAAAGTTGAAGTCACAATCGCTTGCCGCACCATCATCTTCATGCGTTTCCAAATTTATACTTATGGACGCCTGACCACAGCTAGAATTGCCCAGATCAAGAATTATAGGTGCTATATCACAAACTGTTGCATTATTAAAACTGGTAGGATTTCCAGTGGCACCACTGGTTGGCACTTCGAAATAATAGGAGTTATTAGAGTTTATTTTTACAACCCACTCTGCCGTATTATCAAAGAAGCCATCACTGGTAGGAGGAAAGGTGATTTCATAAATCTCCATGACAACATTATTGCCGATAGATGAAGCACAAGGAAGATTGGCCGTTACATCTACAGCTGCACAGGCATCAGGCGCACCCCATCCAAAATCATCATCTCTTGCTGGATATCTACTGGATGTCTGTATAAGTCTATTTAGAATCTGATTTTTATTAAGATTAGGGTAATTATCCCAAGTCAATGCAGCTATACCTGCCATAGTCGCTGTAGCTACAGAAGAACCAGCTGTATAAGTTGTATATGCATTAGTGGTGTCTTTACTAGTCGTAGGCACACCATTGTCATTGGCACTTCTTTCCATATAGATAGAAAAATCTACCTTGCTACCAAAGTGACAGTTAGAACATTCTGAAAAATCCGTGCCTTCTACTACACCTGTTACAGCAACTGTCTCATCCATACTTGCCGGAAAGATGACGCCTACAAAATTTGTGAAACTTGTAGATGTACCAGCAGCACAAAAAATCAATTTCCCATTTCCTTCTGCATCTATAATACCGTCTTCTACAGGAGAATGAGAAAAAACATCACCCAAGGAAATACTGACTATATGGATACGACTATCAGCTCCCACATCAAAAAGTGCTGAGCCAAGGCCGTTTATTTCATCACCACTATTGATAATAACATCATTAGTGACACGATAGGTAATGAGATTAGACCTATAGGCGACACCAGCTGGTGTATCGTCGAAGCCTCTAGGAGCAACCGCCGCACCTGCCATGGAGGTACCATGACCACAGCGATCTACCCAACCATCATTCTGGTAAAAACCTTTCTTTTCTATCACTCTACCTGCACTTTCACCTTCAGCAAACTCACCATTATACTTAGGATTGTCTTCAGAAATACCTGAATCCATAACAGCAATCCAGATATCTTTTCCTTGATCGCCTTTAGGCCAGGCTGTATGGACCTTATGATCTAGGTGATGCCAACTTTGGGCAGACATAGGTGAAATAGGCGTATAGTCATTAGGATTAAGAGGTCCATTGTTATCAGAACAACCTTCACCAGATCGGAATAAGATGGCATCTAGATCCGTATTAGAAGGTTCTACGTATCTTACTTCTTTCATTTCTCGTAGCTCTTCTATCAACTCTAGGTCATGTAATTTGACAAAGAAGAAAGGAGTAGGAAGAATTTCATTAATAGGTATAAGATCATCAGTTTCCTGTTGCTCTCCATTCTGCTCTTGATACTTGGCTTGTATACGATTGATGATGTTTTGTTTGGCTTGTCTCCATTCAGTGGAGCTAAAGTCTTGCAGGTGCATTTTAGGTCTCAGATTCACCATATCAGCAGGCTGGAAGCCTATTACTGCTATAGAATCAGTCTGAACCAACATACTATGAATAAATCGTGAAGAGGCCTGATCAAAATCGAAAGGCTCATTGGTTGCAGCCAATTCTTTGTTTACAGTACTTACAATTTCTGAAATAGAAAGAACTGTCTGACTATTACTAGTAGTAGATAAAACAAAAGCCAATAATATGGTGAGGCCTATTCTAGTATACATAGCTATACACTTCTAAAAGATGTTAGTTACTCTAGCCTAATG
>CAYNJK010000260.1:0-4909 GCA_964397575.1 uncultured Saprospiraceae bacterium | reverse complement strand
TGATTCCTAGGCAAATCTATCTGGGACAAATCACCGGTGATAATACATTTAGCAGAAGGTCCCAATCTGGTAAGGAACATTTTTATCTGACCAGAGGTGCAATTTTGTGCCTCATCCAAAATAATGAAAGCATTGTCTAGTGTACGTCCTCTCATAAAAGCGAGCGGCGCTACTTCTATGATTCTATTTTGCATAAAGTGATCAAGTTTCTCACCAGGCAACATATCATCTAGAGAATCATAGAGTGGTCTCAGGTATGGATCTATTTTGTCTTTGAGGTCTCCGGGAAGGAAGCCCAGACTTTCTCCAGCTTCTACAGCAGGTCTGGTAAGTATAATCTTTCTTACCATTTTGGTTTTCAGGGCTCTTACAGCCAGTGCAACAGCGGTATACGTTTTTCCTGTTCCAGCAGGACCTACAGCAAAGAGGACATCATTATCTTCTGACAGATGTACCATCTTCTTTTGATTCCGAGTACGAGCTTTGATGGGTTTAGCATTGCGGCCATAGACTATAACATTATTATTGGTCTTATAGCTTTTGTCGGTTTCATCTTGCTCTAGTTCGTATGCAAGATTGCCATTGAGCACGTCCATCACATTTTGCACGGGTAGCTCATGCTGCTTTCGCAAAATTTTGACAAGCTGCTCTACTTTGCTTTTTGCCTTCTGTGTTTCCTTCTTGTCACCGCTTATTTTGAGATTGACACCTCTAGAAATAATACTTAGGTCAGGGAAGGCTTTTTTGATAAGATTTAGTTTGGAGTTTTTTTCGCCATACAGCTCCACATGGTCTATTCCACTTATCGTCAGGATAATTTCACTCAATAGTCTACTTCTTAATTTTTGTTAGTAGTTGGGCACTTAACTATTCAAAAATAAACTCTTTTTTACTAAGATAATGTCGATTAGGGCCAGAACAAGCAGAGATTCATATATAGCAGTTTATGGTAATATATACCGCCCTGTTGGAGTCTAAGTTAAAAAATGGCCTTAACTTGCCCTCAATTATTGACTACTCTGGATAAATGAAGATGCGAGCGGTTACCTTGATTTCCGATTTTGGGACTAAGGATCACTATACGGCCTTGCTGAAAGGCGCTATTTTGGGACAAAACAACCTCCTACAGTTTGTAGATGTCTCCCATGAGGTGGATACCCATGACATCCGTCAGGCGTCTTACTTCCTCAAGGCGATATACAGAAAGTTTCCTCCTGGTACGATACACATTGTCGCCGTAAACAATTATTACCAACCAGATTACGAGATTATCTGCTTCGAACACAAAGAGCAGTTCTATGTAGGTCCCAATAATGGGATATTTTCTCTCACTTTCGATACACTGGATGAATCAGCGATTTATAAAATAGTTCTGGATGAAGAAAGCCCTAGTCTCTTTGACCTTATTGCGCATGGTGTAGGCTTAATAAGCAAAGGACTTTCCATCACTGAAGTCGGGCCACCACTAAATTTTCTGGAAAAAAAGCTGGATGTACAACCAGTCTCTACCGACAATGAGATAAGAGCAACCATCACCCATATAGATAAATATGATAATGTTATTCTGAATGTGCACAGAGAATTTTTTGAGCATTTCAGAAAAAACAGACCCATCGAAATCTACTTCAAGTACAATAATCCTGTCAAGAAAATCAGCAAAAGCTATAGTGAAGTTCCTATAGGTGATGTAATCTGTCTATTCAACTCTGCCAATTATCTAGAAATCGCCATCAATATGGGCAAGGCTGCAACCCAGCTGGACTTACAGAAAGATGAGACGGTACAGCTTAAGTTTTTATAAATACAGCTTACCTTAGCCGCATGATTGTAAGAATTGTGAAAATGGAATTCCAAATGGATAAGATAGAGGACTTTAAGTCTCTATTTGAAGAAAGGAAGGAACTCATTCGTGGATTTCCGGGCTGCAACTATCTGGAACTCTTGCAAGGAAAAGCAGCTCGTAAAAATGTCTTTTTTACCTACAGTTACTGGGATTCTGAAGAAGCGCTGAATAATTATAGATACTCAGATCTATTTGCAGAAACGTGGAAAAACACCAAAGCCTTATTTATCAAAAAAGCCGAAGCTATTAGCCTCGAAAAACTTCATAGCCTAGACTAACCTATGCCAACAGTAAAAGCAACTGACTATAAAGTCGAAATCAATAAAGATTTTACCGACCTCGATAAATACCTGACCAAACTGAATCCTTCTAAGATTTTTGTCATTGTAGACGAAAACACAAAGGAACATTGCCTGCCTATTTTCCAAGAACATATCAGTATTGCTTACGAAGTACTGGAAATAAAATCTGGCGAAATCCATAAGACGATAGAAACTGCGAGCCAGTTGTGGCAAGAGCTGGTAGAAAGAAATTGTGACAGATCTAGCCTTATTATCAATCTCGGTGGCGGTGTCATAGGTGACCTAGGTGGTTTTGTAGCGGCTACCTATATGCGTGGGATAGCCTTTATTCAGATACCGACTACTTTGCTGGCGCAAGTAGATGCTTCTGTAGGTGGCAAACTAGGAGTGGATTTTCGCGGATTTAAAAACATGGTAGGACTGTTCCAAAACCCTAAGTTGGTCTGGATCCATACACCTTTCTTAAAAACACTAAAGCAAAGAGAACTCATGAGTGGCTTTGCGGAAGTTATCAAACATGGCCTTATACAATCCAAGTCACTCTGGGAAACTATCAAACTTAAAGGAACTAAGCTCACAGATGATGAATGGGCCAAAGTTGTAACCACCTCAGTCAAAATAAAAAACAAAGTTGTCAGCCAAGACCCTAAGGAAGGTGATCTCAGAAAAATTCTCAATTTCGGACATACTATCGGACATGGAGTAGAATCCTATTTTTTGGGCACTATAGACGAGCTATTGCATGGTGAAGCTATTGCTAAAGGCATGATAGTAGAATCTTATCTAAGTTTCAAAACAAAACGTATCTCCATTATAGAAATGGAAGAAATAAATTCTCTCCTAGAAACAATCTATAGCTTGCCAGATATAAATGAGAAAGACATAGATTCCATAATCACCATCATGTCAATGGACAAAAAAAATAAAGGTGGTCAGAAATTATTCTCACTCATTAATGGCATAGGTAACTGTGACTATGATGTGGAGATAGATGATGAGATTATTCGTGAAGCAATGCGATTTTAGTTTTCTACTTTAGAGGGATTAATGATGGAGCAATACCACAGGTCTTGAGGCTGTAACTAGTATTTTAGTTTTTTGACACTACACTAGCTATCCTAAAATAATTCCTTAAGAGTGACCAGACTATCCACAACTTCCTTACTATACATGTTTTCTACAATAGGATAATTAGTAATCAATGTGGTGTACACAATTTTCTTAGTGCCAGTCGCCTCTATAAATGCAGCTTTCCTTTTTCTTAGTATATCAGCAAAGCTTTTAGAAATTGTAAAGTTGCTATCATAGAACTTACATTCACAGAGATTAATAGTATTATCAGCTCTGTCTATGATGAGATCTATCTGGAAACCTTTTCTCTGTTTTGTCCTCGGCTGTTTGTAGCTAGAGATTTCTGTGTAAATTGCTGGTATGCCTAAAGCGTTTTTTATTTCTTCGACCTGTCTTAGGCAAAGATTCTCAAAGGCATAGCCCTTCCATATTTTATAAGTTTGCTTAGCCGAAAGTTGTTGCCATAGCCCCTTTGTCAGTTTTTTATTACTTGCTATAAATCGATGGTAGAATATACTATACTCATCTATAAGGCGATAGGTCGCACCTCTTTTTTTCTTCCCATAAGGAATCTGCTCCTCTACAAATCCTGATAGAATTAAGTCCTTCATCGCTCTAGTGAACGGCCCTCCAGCTTCAACCTTACTTTTACTTAAAAGCTCTTTTCGTGTCAATCCTTGCCTGCCTTTAGCTAATGTTTTTACAATAGCTTCGTGGTCACTAGCAGTAGTATATAAGGCTTTGAATAGATTGTCATATTCTGCATATAGGATACCATCCTTAGTAAAGCACAATCTTTCTATCGCTGTGGTCGGACTTTCACCCTTCTTTATGGCATCTAGATAATAAGGTATACCCCCACATATCATATAGAGCTCAGCAATAGCATTGTCAGTCAGCTTGACACCTTTACTTTTTAGAAACTGCTTAGATTCACTCAGGCTGAAAGGCTGTAGATTTATCTTATCAGTGACTCGATTATGTAGACCTCCTCTGTCATTATAAACCTTTTGTGTGATCCAAGAAGTCGACGATCCACAAATTACCAAGATGTACTTATGTTCTTTACTCAGATAATCATTCCATAGATGGGCAAGTAGTTGGAGAAATCCAGATCGTGCTGTCGCTATCCAAGGCAGTTCGTCTATGAAAATAACTTGCTTTTTCTTAGATCTAGATTTGGTAAGATATTTTTTCAAGAGCAAAAAAGCTTCTTGCCAGTTCTGAGGTGCCACTATATCTTTCTTACTGTAAGCATTCAGCTTATCTATAAAATTTCTCAGCTGTTGTTCTATCGATCCATCTTTTATCCCCGTCAGGCTAAAGACCAAATTCCTTTTGCAAACTGCATCTATAAGAAAAGTCTTCCCGATACGGCGCCTCCCTGTAACACCTAGAAAACTAGATTTATTTGACCTAAGCAAAGATCGCAGGTGCTTCACTTCTCTATCTCGGCCGTTTATATCCATTCTATAATTGTATTTATCCCTTACAATTTATCACATAAGTACAAATATAGATTTTTATAATTGTATTTATCTATGCAATTTAGGCACATAAGTACAAATATAGATTTTTTATAATTGTATTTATCTATACAATTTAGGTACATAAATACAAATATAATTATTAAAAATCCATGTAAGCCAAGGGATTACGCACTGTAAAATTGCTACTGAATATGATGAAAAAA
>CAYNJK010000259.1:0-4913 GCA_964397575.1 uncultured Saprospiraceae bacterium | reverse complement strand
AGATGAAAGAGATGCGCTGATGTACAAGGTCTACTTCAATAGTCAGATTCCAGATTTCAATTTCGTAAGTCCCTCAATATTGGCAACTGTACTGTGGCATCAGTCCTTTGTATGGTACCATTACATGACTTTAAATTTTCACTTCACTTACAAACATGCTGTAAGTTGGGTAAGGAAAATGGAAGCAAATGTTGTGATTATCAAAGAAGACCCTGACCTCTTTTTTAGAGGCTTTCACTATATACTGACATGCTGTTTCTATCTCGAAAGAAAAGACAAGTTTGTCTATTGGTATGAGAAATATAAAGCTTACCGCAATGAGATGGGCTACAGTTTGGAAGGAACAACTGCCCTACTGGATTTCTGGTACAACAATAATGCTGAACTCAATTCTATGATCATTCAGAATAAGTATCCCCGCTTATCGGTCTACACAGCTAACTTAGAGACTAGTATGAAGAGTTTCACTGGAATGATGGATGTCCATAGAATGATGATGTTCTATTATAAGCTAAGCCTTATTCATAACTATAAAGGAGATTATGAGAGAGCCATAGATTTTCTTAATATAATCTTGGAGAACCAGGATAAACAACTTCGGTCTGACATATTATGCTATTCTCGATTGATTCACTTGATGACTCATTATCGAATAAATAACTTTAACCTGATTCTTAATCTTCTTCCTAGTGTCAGAGGGGCCTTCGAAAGTAATAATAGGATGAATAATGTCCTGGAGATTATGATATCTTTCTTACGAAGAGGAAGCAAAGCTGTTAACTTTGGTATAAATGATCTTATAGATACTTCAATAGACAAATTATTGGTCCAAAAGCAAAGTAGATTCAATAAAGTGAGTTTTCTATATTTTGACTTTATATCTTGGATGCTTAGTGTTAAGTCGGGACTGACTGTTGAGAAAATTAAAAAAGAGAAAGCTTGAAAAAGTGGTTTGCCATATTCTGTATCTTCTTGAGTAACCAGGTAGTAGCTCAAGAAATACCTTTCGTGATATGGGATCAAGTGGAATCCTTTCTAGAAGATCAAGATGATGATGTCGACCTTACCTTAATATTGGATAGGCTGCAGATACTGTATCAGCATCCGATAGATCTTAATCAAGTCGGCTACGATGATCTGCAAGAGTTGCGCTTGTTGTCAGAGATACAAATAAATGAAATTCTACAACACCGTGAAGCTTATGGTGACTTTTTGCAAGTGGAAGAACTGCAAAGTATTCCAAGTTTCGGCACAGATGATATCAATCGATTGAAGTCGTTTGTAAAGGTGACGGATAAGGACAAAATCCCAGTGTCGTTAGGCCAAATGTTTCGCAATAGTAGAAATGAAGTCTTTCTGAAATGGGCACAGACGTTAGAGGATAAGGCAGGGTTCTTAGCAGACCCAGGTGAAGATCCTAGATATCTGGGAGATAAGAACCAATGGGTAATCAGGCACAGAGGTAATTATGAATATAAATTAAGATATGGTTTCATTGCAGAAAAGGACGAAGGTGAGCAGCTGTGGTCTGATACCTTAAATAGCGGTCTTGACTACTTGACCGCTTTTGTTTACTTGAAAGACTATTCTACCTTACTTAAAGATGTTGCTCTAGGCGATTATTCTCTATCTTTTGGACAGGGACTTATCAGTCATAATGGATTTGGAGCGGGAAAGAGCGCATGGGTTATGGATGTCAAACGGGGAGGAAGAGTAATAAGGCCTTACAGTTCAGTAAATGAGAATGGGTACTATAGGGGCGCTGCTGCTACTTTGCGACCCAGACGAGATTTAGAAGTTACCTTATTTGCCAGCAGAGTCAATAGAGATGGCAATGTCAGAATAGAAGTGGAAGATCCTGAAATTCCTGATTTGTTTTTCTCTTCTCTTCAGACCAGTGGCAAACATAGAACACTAAATGAAAAAGAGGATAAAGGTGTAGTTGGACTGACTTCATATGGGACTAGTATAAAGTACATCCAACCCAGTTATTATATCGCAGTTAACCATCTGAGTAATAACTTATCCGAGCCATTATTACGATCCGACGAAGCCTTCAATAGATTTAGGTTTAGCGGAGATAAACTAAGCAACACGAGTATAGATTATAGCTGGCGTATAAGAAATATACATCTTTTTGGAGAGTCTGCCTATGCTTCCACTGGTGGATTGGCACATATAATAGGAGCTATGATAGGTCTGGATAGAAGGATGAGTATGTCTCTTTTATTCAGAGATTACGATATCGCTTATAACGCTATAGCTCCTAATGCATTTGGAGAATCCAGTTTGGTCAATAACGAAAGAGGTTTTTATGTAGGCTTTGACTTTGCCCTGAGTCATAAATGGAAACTTCGGACTTATGCTGATGTCTGGAGACATCCTTGGTTAAGATCAAGTGTAAATAATCCTTCTACAGGCAAAGAATATCTGGTAAGGTTAGACTATTATCTGAAAAGGAAATTATCAGTATATGCCCAGTATTTTTTCGAAGAAAAGCTCGTAGACGCTTCTCAAGGAGACAACTTCGCAGATAAATTGACAGTGGGTACTTTGCAGACCAGACATAAGCTTAGAGTACACTTTAGTAATACTGTATCAAAGACTTTGGAACTTAGAAGCAGGATGGAATATACTCTATTCCAAAATATCAATGGTCCTTCTAAAGGATACATGCTTTATCAAGATGTTATCTATAAACCGAAGAATTTCCCTGTCTCCTTTACTTCTAGGTTTGCACTCTTTGACACAGATGATTTTAATAGTCGCTTGTTTTCTTATGAGAATAACATCTTGTATGAGTTCGGTATTCCTACATACTCTGGTAGAGGATTCAGATACTATTTCAACTTTAGATATAGAATAACTCCTAGACTACTAGCAGAATTTAGATGGGCAAGAACCTATAGAAACAGAGGGAATAATGGAAGTGGTCTAGAAGAGATAGACGGTAATACGCGAACCGATCTCAAAGCACAACTTAAGTTCTCTTTCTAGTCGTAGAGTAAATATTTTTTTCTTTTCAATTTGAAGTCTATAAGACCAGGTTCCCACATGGCTCTAATTTCTGATTCGGAGACCTGAGCGATAATCATTTTTTTGAGTTGGTCTGTGCCTGCTAGCAGATTGAAAAAATTGCTGTCCAGAAAGAAGGGCTGTTCCTGGGCGGATAGATTTTCATAAAACTTAATGAGATAACCAAGATCCAATTTCGTATAATCAGGCGCTACCCTTCTTAAGTCTAAACCTATGCATTCTTTATTTTCCAGTTTGGGATACTTGGCACCGGGGCCTGACTTAGGTGTAAAAGAGAAATCTGATTGAGAAAATTTCGGATGTCCTATTTGCTGGAATGGCGCATCAGTACCTCTACCGACACTAACTGTAGTACCTTCAAAAAAGCACAACGAAGGATAGTGGCCGATTGCTATGCTGTTAGGAAGATTAGGTGAGGGCTTTATCGGCAATATGTAAGTTGAGTCATGAGTAAAGTTGTCTATAGGAATGACTTCTAGTTTTGCTTCTATTCCATTGGCTAACCAACCTTCTCCATTTATCATCAGTGCATATTCTCCTATGGTCATTCCATATACCACCGGCACTGGGTGCATACCAACGAAGCTTTTATATTCGGGTTCCAGAATAGGCCCATCCACGTACCTACTTAGCGGATTGGGTCTGTCGAGTACGATGACCGGTATGTTGTTCTCAGCTGCAGCTTCTAGTACATAGTGCAAGGTGGAAATATAAGTGTAGAATCTAACGCCTACATCCTGTATGTCGAATATCAGAATATCCAAATCACTAATATCCTCAGGCGTTGGTTTTTTCTTTTTACCATATAAACTGACTATGTCTACTCCTGTTGTCTCATCTTTCTCGGAATCCACTTTTTCTCCTGCGTCCGCAGTACCCCTAAATCCATGTTCTGGTGTAAAAATCTTTTGAACATTTACACCTCCTTCAGACAGATAGTCTACCAGATGTTTACCTTTTACCGTGCTGGTCTGATTCACGATAAGGCCTACTTTTTTGGCGATAATCTGAGGGAGATATAGTTCTATGCGCTCAGCAGCAGGTGTTATTCGTCCTATATTTGCTTGCCCTTTAGATGTTGTTGTTACGCAAGAAAAACAGATAATGAGTACTAAAACGAGATGGATAATCGACTTCATGGTTACAAGGTAAATCCATCAGAACTATAAATCTAGAGTTTATGACATATTTAATTTTATCTATATATCTTCATTTCGCATTGTATAGATGAAAAGAACCTACGCTGTAGTTGACTTGGAGACCACTGGTGGTATTCCTAAAAGGGATAAAATCACCGAAGTTGCCATTATACTTTTCGATGGTAAAGAGGTGATAGAGGAGTATCAGAGCCTTATCAATCCAGAAAGATCCATTCCTCCTAGTATAACCAGAATTACAGGAATAGACAATAATATGGTAGCCGAAGCACCTAAATTTTATGAAGTGGCTAAGAAAATCATTGAGTTGACTGAAGGTGCAATTTTTGTTGCACATAATGTCAGATTCGATTATCAGTTCTTGCGTGAAGAATTTAGAAGTCTGGGATATGTCTTTACAAGAAGAAATCTTTGTACTGTTCGCCTCTCCAGAAAGGCCTTCCCTAGATTGAAATCATATAGTCTGGGCAATCTGATTAGGTATTTCCGCATAGAAGTAAAGAACAGACACAGAGCTTATGATGATGCTCTAGCTACTACTGTACTCCTTGGAAAAATATTTGATGAGCAAGGCAACAACAAGGATGTAAAAGCGCTGGTAGATGTGGGACTGCAACTTACTAGGTTACCCAAAGCCCTAAAGCCTAGTGATATCGAAAACTTGCCTGAAGCCTGTGGTGTCTACTATTTTTCAGACCATAAGGGCTTTGTAATCTACAT
>CAYNJK010000258.1:0-4946 GCA_964397575.1 uncultured Saprospiraceae bacterium | reverse complement strand
GATAGAACCTCTTATCTGGTCTTCGGTGATTACATTCTGAGCACCCACATAGCTGTCCATGTTAGAGACATTTTCCGGCTCTCTATACTCTGGGATGTAATAAGGAAGCTTATTGTCTTCGAAGACGGCTTCCTCGGAACCGTAATTACCGGCGGGTATTTTAACAGCTGCCCAGAAGGCAGGGTCAGAATTAGCCTTAGCTAGATCATAATTGTAGCTTTTGGAATCGCTGTGTATTATATCTATACCCATATTCTTGTAGTACCATACCTTGTCTGCCTCCACAAAATCTTCATGTTTCTGAAATAATTGGACTACCGACTTTGTATCTGCCTCAGTAAGTACTGTGAACTTTTCTATGATATCACACTTTCTAGCTACTTCCCCTGTAATCGTAGTTTGTTTGTTTTTGAACTGAGCACTAAGTAGGGTTTCTAGTTCATTGGCTAAGGGTAGGGCAATGGCGTAGAGAAGTTTCCCTTTGGATTCCAGATGGTACTCCAGTTGTTGCTTTAATGTCTCTTGTGTCTTTGCACCAAAGCCTTTAAGCTCTACTAGACGATTTTCCGTAATAGCATAGAGCAGCTCTCCTGTAGATTCTATGCCTAGATCTTCCCAGACGATTTTTACTTTTTTTGGGCCAAAGCCTTTTATGCTAAGCAGTTCTTGTACGCCGACTGGTGTTTTGTCCAGATACCGATTAAGGGTCTGCATCTCACCTGTCTGTAGCAACTCTTGGATCTTGGCTTGGATAGCCTTTCCTATACCTTTCATATCATGCATCTCGGCGGCATTCATTTCGCTGAGTTGCTTCGGTGACTTCTTGATATTCAGGTAGGCATTGGTATATGAGCGGGACTTGAAAGAACTTTCTCCATGCAATTCTATTAGCTTGCTAAGCAAATTGAACTGTGCTGCAATCTCTCTATTGGTCAATTTTTTAAGATTTTGTCTGCAAATCTGATTAAAAATCTAAGATTTTTGTGCAGAGATTAGTGACTTTGCTTTATTTTCGTATTCAAAAAATTTATAATATGAAATCTACACTTTTTGTTTTAGCTACCATATTTCTAGTTGCCTGCGGAGGAACCGGTGGCGGAGGCGGCGTTACTGCAAATTTGGACGGATTTGATTCAGAAAGCGCTGGAAACGGTGTTTCTATAGCCACCAAGAAAGACGGTGCAGGGAATCTGATGGAAAAAGGCTACCTCTCTGGTGGAGCCAAGTCAGGTATGTGGATGACTTACTATACGGATAAGGATGCTGGAAGAATCAGAACTATTGCCTCTTATTCTAATGGTATTCTTAATGGTCCATATCTAGAACTAAGTAACAGAGGTCAGATAGAAACCGAAGTCAACTACCTAAATAATAAGTACCACGGTACTGTTACCAACTACAAATTTGGCAGACCTACTGCAGTCAAGAACTATAAGAATGGCGAACTAGACGGCGTTTCTATAGATTACTTCTCTGATGGAGATGTTCAGAAAGAAATCAACTTTAAAGGGGGTAAGCAACATGGTACTATGAAATGGTTCAATGAAGATGGACAAGTTACTATGGAATATGAATACAAAAATGGAGAGAAAGTAAGCGGAGGTATTGTAAAATCAGAGGGCGAATAATCCATAGACTCTCACTACTATAAAGATATAAAAGCCATAGTTTTTGCTATGGCTTTTTCTTTTGCCCATTCGCTTCTGTCATGCCCCTAGGCCTCCGGCCCGATAAAAGGAAAGACGCAGCTAAGTTTACTAAGATATAATAACTTATATATTACGAATATTTATATATATATTTGACCTAAGAAAATTACTTATGCCTTTAGTACTCGCAGATTTAGTGGCCAGCAAGTTGGTCTTAGATGTAAACAATCAGAATAAAGTCTTCAAATTCAGACACAAAGATCGATGTATGCAGTCCCTGTTTTGGACTCTGCATAAGACTTTGGATACAGGCAAAAGGGCCGTCTTAGTCATGGATAAGACTGAAGATCTAGAAAAACTAAACTACCTACTCTCCAAGCATGGGTTACAACAACTATCTCTGATTATCCAAGATGAGCAGAATTTTGATGCCTCCTTCTGGATGTCTAGATTTCGCGATGACTGGATGCAGAAGAATAAGATTGCGGAAAGGAATACAGAGCAAGATACCTTGGGCTTACAACTAGAAGACTTGCAAGGACAGCAAAATGAAGATTACAATAAATTACATCAAAGGAAACTCTTCCCTAAGTCAGTCGTAGAAATAAATGATATGATTTCCATAGGGAAGTCTAAACGTATAGATACTTCTGCTAAACTGCTTAGCCCTATCTTTAACTACCTAGATTATCAGGCAAAAAAAGCAACTTACGAAGAGGCAGAAAATCTTTACGATCCCAAATTTCGCTACTGTGCCCAGACCAATCCATTCAATAAAGAAACTATCAGACAAGTCAGTCAGTCTGCATTGTCTTCTATGCTGGCTGAGATGAAAGCCAAAGGGCAGTCTATTCTGGATAAGCTAAAAACATTCGAAAAACTAATAGCCGATGACCAGAGTGAAAAATATAAAACTGACCTTACAAAACTAAAAGAGGACATTTATCATGTAAATAAGATTCTGATAAAAGCGAGTCCACTCACTGAAACGGAAGTTGCCAAACAACTTTTTTTCCAAAAACAATTATTCGAGTCACTGGATATACCTATAGATCCACCTAATGACGCAGACGGACTAGATGAAGGTTTTGAGAGAATCCAACAAGCCGCAGAGGTCAAGCTCAATAGCTCCTTCGTCAAAATACAATCTGAGCTAGAAGACTACCTGCAGAAACTCACACCAGCAAATACAGCTCACCCAAATCTGAAACCTCTTATAATGGAGGTCAATGCTTTCGGCAAGGAGATAGAGGAACTAGATTTGTTTAAGAATTTTGAAATTCAGAAGTCGGTTTCTTTTGCCTACCAGAAGAAGAATTTAGAAAACATCATCGCACAGTTAGAGTACGGAAGATATTTTATTTACGAGCATACGACCTATCTGGACTGGTTAGCCTTTGAAGAAAGGCTCACTTCTGAAGACAAATTAATTATCGATTATCTGTCTAAGCAAGATGGATTCTGGGGACAGGAATTCGAGCTGTTATTCCTAGAGTACTTCATCAGTTATACCAAGTCTTCTGTAAGTTCAGTAGAACGAACCAGTCAGCAGTTTTCAGAAAAATTATCTGATTTTATAAAAGGGTACAATGCTCTGGTAATCAGTAACCAAGCTGTTGCACAAGGGTATATCAAAAACCTCAGTGCTAATAGCTGGGAGTCTTTCCTTGGTAACAGTGCACAAGAGTTGAGTGAAGCTTATCCTTTGCTTATAGTTTCTTCAGAATTCTATAGGTTGCATTCAGCGAAGATGACTCCAGCAGTGGATTGTTTTTTCTTTTTTAATGAAATTCCCAGGACTATTCAGAACGAAGAATGGTTGTCCAACATTTTTGTAGGCCACGACGCCTATTTCCAAGATCTGGCTGACAAAGCTGCCGAGGTCCTTCCTGATCAGGTTGTAATAGAAGCTAATCACAGCACAATAAATAGAAGTTTTGACTATCTCAGTCTTTCTGAAAAAAATAGAGGTGCCAGTTATCTGGGCCAGTTAATGAGTACCATACAGCGAAAAGCTAGAATATATCAGACTAAGCACTTGTCTATTATTTCTTATTGGTCTAAGGCCAAAAATGCAAACCTAATATCTGAATTGGAAGAGTTAGGCATCAAAGAAATAATGAGTGACAGTGAAAACTTTAATCTCATTCCTGGTTTGCTAGCTGATACAGAGAAACTAAGATATATCCTTATAGAGGATGGATATTTTGATAATGCTGGTCAGATAAATTTTGCAGAGCAACAACTCTTAAAGGAGGATCTACTGACAGCAGGAGTAAAACTGCGATCCTTGGATAATTTCGAACTCATATCTAATAATCAGCGGGGGCTGACTAAGATAATTAATGAACTTGCACAGGCCAAACCTGTAGAAGACTTCGTAGAATATTCCTAAGGCTTGGATCTAGATCTTTCTTCTTATCATGCTAAGCTATCCATTACTGAAAAGAATGGCAAACGGTATATTCATGACCCAATTAGGAAAAAACAGCTGGTTCTACAGCCGGAGGAACTGGTGCGCCAGACTTGGATACAATATTTGCACCACGAGCATCAACTTAGTTTTGCCTCACTTGCTGTGGAAAAGCAGCTCACTATAGCAGGTGTAGTCAGGAGATATGATTTGGTCTATTATCAGAAAGGCTTACCTTATATTCTTTTCGAATTCAAAAGTTATAAGCTGGGACTAACACAAGATAATGCGCAACAAATCAGCCATTATAATCTAGAACTGAAAGTGCCTTACCTCATTCTCAGTAATGGAATGCAAACCATGGTCTATGCAGTTTCTCAGTCTACCCGCGAAATAGAAAAGCTGAATGTCTTTCCACCGATAAGTTAATAGCTAAATACCTGCGCTAATTTTACTTTACTTTCTTGCAAGAAATACTAGCTTTGGTGCTGTTATACCAACTGAACTATTCTGAAACCAAATAGTGTTATAATTGGCTAAATCGACCATACTAGTCACAGGAGCTGGTGGCCAAATAGGGACTGAGCTAGTACTTGCTTTACAAAAGGAGTATGGTACAGCACAGGTCATAGCCACTGATCTAAAACCTCTAGAAACTGGAGGTCCCACTGAGATTTTGGATGTCACAGATACTCAGCTTCTAGCTCAGCTTATAGATAAGTATCAAGTCACCCAGATCTATCACCTAGCAGCCTTACTTTCATCCAAGGGCGAGAAAAACATTGCTTTGACTTGGAAGTTGAACTTCGATGCTTATAAGGACATTCTAGAACTTGCAGTAGAAAAGAAAATACAACGTTTATTTTTTCCAAGCACAATAGGCA
>CAYNJK010000257.1:0-4952 GCA_964397575.1 uncultured Saprospiraceae bacterium | reverse complement strand
AATCTGTATTAGCTACTCGTAAGGCAGTGCTTAGTGCATGATCGAGTTGCTCTGATCTTCCTACTATTCCATAACGTTGTTTGACGGCTTGCAGATTCATAGCTTAGCTTACAATAGTTCCTAACAGAGTTCCAGAAGTAAAACTTGTAACATTCACCTGTGCATAGTCCCCTGGTTCCAAGCCTTCCACTTTTGGAAAGACAATTACTTTGAATTGGCTGTTTCTACCTTTGAAGTGTTCAGCAGATTTTTTGGAGTCACCTTCTATAAGTACTTCGAATGTTTTTCCGACATCTTTTTCATTGCTGGCTCTAGAGACCTCAGCCTGTAGCTTTATCACTTCTGCGAGTCTTCTCTTTTTTGTTTCCAGAGGAATGTCATCATCATATTTTCTAGCAGCTAAGGTGCCAGGTCTTTCTGAGTAGAAATACATATATGATAAGATAAAGCCACTCTGTTCTATGATGCTAAGTGTTTGCTGGTGGTCTTCTTCGGTCTCAGAACAAAAGCCAGTTATTATGTCTGATGAAATGGAACAATCGGGAACAATTTCATAGATTCTTTTCACTTTGTTTTCATACCACTCTCTGGTATAGGTCCTGTTCATTTTCTCAAGGATACCGCTACTGCCTGATTGTACAGGTAGGTGTATGTATTTGCAGATATTTTCATAATCACGAATTGCATACATGACCTCATCTGTAATATCCTTAGGGTGGGAAGTAGAAAATCGCACCCTAATTTGGGGATCTACTTTTGCAACCATGATGAGAAGTTCTGCGAAACTCACTGCTTTCTTGGTTTCTGGGTTTTCCCACTTGTAAGAATCTACGTTCTGTCCTAACAGAGTTATTTCCTTGTAGCCCATCTCTTTCATTTGCACTGCCTCGGCCACTATAGTGAATGCATCTCTGCTTCTTTCTCTTCCTCTGGTAAATGGCACTACACAAAACGAACACATATTATCACAGCCTCTCATAATGGATATAAAACCAGAAATGCCATTGCTGTCCAGTCTTATAGGTGATATATCTGCATAGGTTTCTTCTCTGGATAAGAGGACATTGATTCCTCTTTCTCCATTTCGAGCATTAGATATAAGTCTTGGTAAGTCTCTATAAGCATCAGGTCCTAAAACTATATCTACCAACTTTTCTTCCTCTAGGAATTTAGACTTGAGCCTTTCAGCCATGCAGCCAAGTACACCTATGAGTAATCCTTTCTTTTGCTTTTTGATACTCTGATAGACTTTTAATCTGTTTCTGACTGTGTCTTCAGCTTTTTCTCTGATGGAACAGGTATTGACAAGGATAAGATCAGCTTCTTTCATTTCTCTAGTAGATGCATATCCTTCATCGGTCAATATAGACGCGACAATTTCGGAATCAGAGAAATTCATAGCGCAACCATAGCTTTCTATATAGTAGAACTTATCGGCTCGCGAGTTTTTTACTGTATCATCATAGACCTGGCCTTGTATAGAGGGATCTATCGTCTTGTGACCACTATCTTTAGTAAGATTATCATTTAGCATCTCGAAGTCAGGCTTTTAGACCGTAAAAATAGATAAATAAAGATATCTGAGTGCCAAATTGTCAGAATGAAAAGGCAATGAATAGCACGTAATAGTGTTATTTGTTGAGCATAATCTGCCAATTTAACTAATATTTAATGCTGAATGAGCTCCATAATCATAACTAATGTACTCTGCATGCGTCATAAACTTAAATAGGACTTACATTTGCAATTAATTTTTAATACGACAGTTATGATCAGATTAGCATTACTTTTCGTCACCCTCTTTTCTCTAAACCTTCATTCTCAAAGCGTAGACGAAGAACTCGGTTTTGTCTATGTCAAAGCAGAATATCTAATGGAAACAAATAGGTATGAAGAGGCAATCAAGGAATTCACAACAATAATTGCTAAAGAGCCAGCCTTCAGAGATGCAATGTATAAAAGAGCGGAAGCCAAGTTTTATGTCGGGGCATTCCAGGGAACTTATAATGACTTATTGCAGGTGTTTGAGTTAAAAGGCATTACTCCGGAAGCAATCTTATTATTTGGAAAAGCTCAGAAAAATTTGGGAAAGACAGATCAGGCCGCTACGACCATGGAGACAGCGGAAATCTTATTTCCAAATGGCACTTCAGCAAGAGACAAGTCCAATAGATCCAGAGACAATACTCAAGAAGAAAGCACTACTGAAGATCGAGATCCTTTAGATGAACTAAAGGACAAAATCTCAAGTGTCTTAGATGATTTGTTACCTGATAATGAGGACGATGCAGGAAATGAATCAGACACAAATACAGATGATTCTCCTCGTACTGGAACAGATAGGAACTCAGGAGATGATAATACGTCTGGAGATAGAAGTCGAACTTCAGCTGAAGAAATAGATCTGAAAAATGAAAGAAATTCTGAACCTGTCGAAGTAGAGCCAGAGGTAGATGATAGTGTAAATGAAATCTTTATAGACGAGGATGTTACACTAGAGATAAAGAATGGTCTTGGCAGCAGGAAAATTCTGCAGCAGCCTACTATCCTTATTCTTTCTGAGACAACGGGGAATGTAGTAGTAGACCTTTGTGTGAATGGGAATGGAAAAGTAACAGAGGCTGAGTATAATGGTGCAGAATCCACCTTGAAGACACAGAGTATTATTTCCCTGGCCGTGAGAAAATCAAAAGAATTCTGGTTTAAGAGTTCTAGTTCAAATGAAATGTGTGGCACCATAGTCTTTAAGATTACGGGGAGTAACTAATCACTTTTTGTATAAAAAACTAGTAGATGAAGATTTGGAGGTTGTTTTATTTGATGTTGGTGGTCATGATGGCTACGCAGACTTCCGCACAGTTTGGTATAGGTCTCACGGTGTCTGATGACTTATATAATATTTACAGTAATGAAAGAGATGGTATAGCACATAGACGTAATGGATCTGTCTTGATTAATCCTGCTGTAGGTCCAAAAATCTGGGTAGGTGCTGAAAAGTTTTCAGTATCCGTAGAAGCGCAAGCAAATCTAGGACTATTAGGACTAGCTGTAAAAGATTATAAAGGTCTTGGTTCTGTATCTTTTCCGATAATGACTAAACTTAACTTTGGAGGGTTGTCTGGACTGAATAAGGACATGGCATTTGGATGGTCAATAGGAGGGGGCATACAATACAACAGAACTGAAATCTATGGGCTGTCCCAAGAGTTTAGAGACTTGGGAGTAGTGAGAGACTATTTTAAAACCTACAACGTGCAATTTGGAGCAGGCATGGGAATCTCGGGATTTACAGGGCATGCCTTTGTCCGATATGGGGTCAATCCTGATCTAGATGGGGCAAATAATTTTCATTTTGGAATTCAGATGGATTTCAATATCATTAAGATGAGAAAAATAAAAAGGCCAGAAAGTGAGCTCTAACTAAAATGATTATTTCCAATGACCTTTCTTCGATAGGGTACAACACCTTTGGCATAGATGTCACTATTGATACCTTCATAGAACTTACCGACAAGTCTGACCTTAGGGTCATCAGAAAAAACATCTTAGAATCCGGCTATTACATTCTTGGTGGAGGGAGCAACATTCTTCTAAGTCAGAATATTTCTAAGCCAGTCATACAAGTCAATATCAAAGGCATCGAATTGCTTAAAGATGCTGAAGAATACGTTTTGGTAAAGCTGGCCGCCGGTGAGTCATGGCATGAAATCGTTCTATGGGCTGTAGCACAAGGCTATGGTGGCATAGAAAACCTTTCCCTTATCCCTGGAAAATGCGGTGCTGCACCTATGCAGAATATAGGTGCCTATGGTGTAGAGATAAAGGATGTCATCCATGCAGTGGTGGCTTACAAATTAGAGGATGGTAATGAATACACTTTTCATAGAGAAGAATGTGGTTTTGGCTATCGTACCAGTAATTTCAAAACCAAGTGGAAGGATGACTTCATCATTACCGATATAGTACTGAAACTGAGTAAACCAGGCTTTCATATTCTAAACACCAGTTATGGAGCGATCGAAGCTGAGTTGCAAAAAAGAGCAATCAGTCAGCCTACAATCGAGGATGTAAGTAAGGTCGTAATTTCTATTAGACAGGCTAAACTTCCTTATCCAGATAAAATCGGTAATGCAGGTAGTTTCTTCAAAAACCCTATTATCTCCATAGAACTGTATGAGAATCTAATTTCTAGCTATCCAGACATGCCTTCTTATCCTGTCGATGATGTTAGTATAAAAGTACCAGCTGGGTGGCTCATAGATCAGTGTGGATGGAAAGGACGTATAGTGGGGCAGACCGGAACATATAAAAACCAAGCCCTGGTCTTGGTAAATCATGGTAAGGCGACTGGAGCTGAAGTGTTCAATCTTAGCGAGCAGATAAAAGCTTCGGTGTTAGCTAAGTATCAGATAGGACTTGAGAGGGAGGTTAATGTGTGGTAAATTCTACTTGACAATGAACAATTATTTCTTGTTCCTGAAGTAGGATAGCAATTCAAAAAATCTAAAATCAAGAAATTTAAAATCAATATGTCGGTAAGCTCGTATCTATCTCTCTAGCCCAAGCAAGAATACCACCTTCCAAATTGTATAAATTTTCGTAACCCTTTATTTGTTGTAATTGACTGATAAGATTGCCACTTCTGGCACCAGATCTACAGTGTATGATTAGTTTATCTGTATCTCGTTCAAATTTTTCGATGTTAGCAGGAACTACGGATAGAGGTATAAGTTCGCCCCCCATTTGTACCAAGTCATACTCGTGCTGTTCTCGTACATCTATGAGGACATAGTCCTCTTTGTTGTCTTGCATTTTCTTTAATTCCTGGACAGTTATACTCTTGATATTCATAACGTTATTTATAAAGTTGTTTTGGAACAAAATGATTCTTCTACTTCGATGCCTAAGTTTACTAAGGCCTTATATCCACCTTCTACATCTATACCATATTC
>CAYNJK010000256.1:0-5040 GCA_964397575.1 uncultured Saprospiraceae bacterium | reverse complement strand
CCCTACAATTAAGCATTCTTATCCCTGCTCGGAATGAAGCAAAGAACATCCTACAATGTCTCAACTCAGTGCTGAAAAGCATACACCATTCCCAGCATGAGGTAGAACTTATTGTGATAGATGACCACTCCTCTGATGGAACAGCAACTCTGGTGCAAAACATACAGAACCCCGCCATAAAATTACTCCACCTTAAAAACCATCTGCAAAACAAAAAGGTCAATGCTTATAAGAAAGCTGCCCTTGCTTATGGCCTGGAGCAAGCCAGTGGCAGTCATGTCATACAGCTGGATGCAGATGTCATAGTCCCTATTCACTATATTTCTCAGCTTGGCTCTGCACTTATTAATACTCAAGCACAATTCCTTGCGGCTCCGGTAGTTTTTTATCCTGATAATACCTTATTGGGGCAATTCCAGTGTCTGGATATGCTAGGCATGATGTTGCTGACAGGGGCAGGGATAGAGAGTAAGCAGTGGTACATGGCCAATGGCGCCAATATGGTCTACAAAAAAGAGCTGGCCAGTTATGACGATAGCGAGTTTGCTTCAGGAGATGACATTTTTACTATCCAGCAGATTGCCAGCAATAGCCAGAATAAGGTTCATTTTTTGAAATCTCCTAAACTGGCAGTAGTTACACAAACAGAATCAGGATATAGAGCATTTTGGAATCAGCGGCTGAGGTGGGCAACAAAAAATAAGCACATGAAAAACCCAAAGATGCTGCTTATGATGGCCATTCCTTTTCTCAATGCCTGCTGGTTGGTTATCCAATCGTTTCTTGTAATCGGAGGCAGTGCATTAATTCATGTAACAGCGTTGTTTCATTTATTGAGCCTGGTTATGATAGATTATATCTTTCTGGCTGAGGCGGCAAAGCAGTATGGAAGGGAGCAGAGCCTGCGGTATTTCCTACCCAGTTTTTTCCTACACAAAATCTATCTGGTACTCATCGGCCTGAGCAGTCTGATCATAAAAAAATACAACTGGAAGGAAAGAGTTGTGAGTTAGTTCTTCAGGAGGGGCAAAAAAAAGACAGGCGACCGCATACATAACTCAATCTCTGGATGGGCACCTGTCTCTAAATAATAAATTCTTCAGAACCTATTATTCATTTATTCTTAGGAAGCTAACAATTCTGTTTCGTTAGCCATTTTTCTCATGTTTATAAGAGCATATCTCATTCTACCTAGAGCAGTATTAATGCTTACTCGCGTTAATTTTGAGATTTCTTTGAAGCTCATATCTGCATAATGTCTCAGAATGACAACTTCTCTTTGTTCTGCTGGTAGTCTGTCTACCAAGCTTCTCACCTTTGTATGAAGCTGACTCTTGATGATAGTCGTTTCCATATTATCATCTTTAGACTCCAACACATCGAAGATGTCAAAAGTTTCTGTAGCAGAAATTTTTGTTCTTCTCTTCGATCTTCTGAAGTTATCTACACATAGGTTATATGATATCCTCATAGCCCACTGAAGGAATTTACCCTCGTGGTTATACTTTCCTTTTCTTAGTGTATCTATAATTTTGATAAATACGTCCTGGAAAATGTCTTCGGATAGATCATGATCCTTGGTAAATAAATAGATAGAGGTATAGATCTTATCTCTATGTCTATTCAGTAAAATTTCGAAGGCCTTATCATTGCCTTTAAGGTACTCCAGAATGAGTTCCTTGTCAGTAAGCTGCTGCACTTTCATAACTAACAATTAAAATGTTTGTAAATCGGTATTAAAACAATTATTAGTGTAGAAGTACGTAGCTTATAAGCAATGTGTTTGTGTGAGAAATAAAATTCTGCGATAAAGAAACGACAAAAAACCCAAAGATGCCACCTCAGGCTTCTGTTAACAGCTATTTAACTGTACGATTCTGAGTTTTATTGTTCGAATTACCATAAGTCGGTAAAATGACAAGAAGCTTACAATAAACTCCTAATTCTCTGATTATCAATATGGTACAAATATAACTTACTATTCTCCGATGTTCAGCCTTAAGTTTCTACCTTTAGTCTATTTTATCTTTCTGAATGCCTAAAACAGCTGAAAAATCGTCCAAGAGCAAACTTTCTGCTCTGAAATACATCCATATAAAAGGAGCCAAGTCCAACAATCTAAAAGACCTGGAACTCAAGATACCCAAGGATAAACTCATTGTTGTTACTGGCTTATCCGGGTCAGGCAAGTCTTCGCTCATCATGGATACTCTTTATGCGGAAGGGCAACGGCGCTACGTAGAAAGCCTATCTTCTTATGCAAGGCAGTTTCTGAGCAGAATGAAAAAGCCCGAAGTAGATTTTATCAAAGGCCTGAGCCCTGCTATTGCCATAGAGCAAAAGGTTACTAGTGGCAATGCCAGATCTACCGTGGGATCCATGACAGAAATCTATGACTACTTGCGATTGCTCTATGCCAGAATAGGCAAGACCTATAGTCCTATCTCTGGGAATCTGGTAAAGAAACATCAGGTATCTGACGTCATGGACTTCATTCAAAAACTAAAGAAGGGAGAAAAAATACAGCTCTTCGCTCCGCTATCTCTGAAATATGAAGACAGAAAAGTAGAAAAGCAACTGAATATCCTTCTCCAAAAAGGTTACACCAGAATAAAGCGCGGTAAGAAGCTAGAACACATAGAAGACATCCTGGAAGCCAAACCAAAATGGATAACAAAACTCACCGAAAAACTCAAAGCCAAAGAAATCCTTATTCTCATAGATCGCTTTGTCCATGATGGCGAAGAGGAAAACATGAAACGGATAGCAGATTCCACCAGAACAGCCTTCTATGAAGGAGACGGTGAGATAGTACTAGACCTGCTGGACTCTGGCAAAGAGGTGGATTACAATAACAAATTCGAGCTAGATGGTATTACTTTTCTAGAACCTTCGCATCAGCTCTTTAATTACAATAACCCATACGGTGCCTGCAAAACCTGCGAAGGATATGGAAGGATCATAGGTGTAGATCCCTACAAGGTAATCCCAAATGAAAATCTGTCCGTCTACGATGGAGCCGTAGCTTGCTGGAAAGGAGAAAAAACGAGTAGATGGAAGGACAGATTTATTCTAGAGGCTGATGAGAACAAGTTTCCTATACACAGAGCTTACAAAGACCTTACTAAAAAACATATAGAGTTTTTGTGGCGCGGTGCCGGTAATAGTATAAGCGGTTTTTTTGGAGAGCTAGAACGACAGAGCTATAAAATCCAAAATAGAGTCATGATGGCTCGGTATCGTGGTCGGACGACATGTACCGATTGTGATGGAGGAAGATTGCGAGCAGAAGCCGACTATGTCAAAATCTCAAAGAAAAGCATCAAAGAACTTATCAATATTCCAATAGATGAGCTGGCTGCTTTTTTCGAAAAGCTGAAGCTCAATAAACATGACACCAGCATAGCCAAGCGTATCTTATTAGAACTGAATACTAGACTAAAGACGATGCTGGATGTCGGTCTGGCTTATTTGACTCTGGACAGAATTTCCTCTACCCTCAGTGGTGGTGAGACCCAACGTATAAATCTTACAAGAACTCTGAGCAGTAACCTGACCAACTCTCTATACATTCTAGATGAGCCCTCCATAGGTCTGCACCCCAAAGACACTGCAAATCTTGTCAAAGTATTGCTCGGGCTAAGAGACTTACGTAATACGGTTATCGTGGTAGAGCACGAAGAAGAAGTCATTCATGCCGCAGACCACATAGTAGACATAGGACCAAAGGCCGGCGTCTTCGGTGGTGAACTAATGTACTCTGGGCCCTACAAGGATTTCAAAAAACTAAAAGGCGTTACCCTAACAGCGGATTACCTCTCTGGTGCTAAAACCGTTCCTGTACCAGCAAGCAGAAGAAAGGTTACAAACAAGATAGTGCTCAAAGGTGCCAGACAGCATAATCTCAAAGATGTAACGGCAACCTTTCCACTAAATGCGATGACCGTCGTAACCGGCGTCTCAGGATCTGGCAAAACCACCTTGGTAAAGCAAATTCTATTTCCTGCACTCAAGAAAGAACTGGGAGAAGCCGTCTCACAAGCACCTGGTCTTTACAAATCTATCGCAGGAGATTTTAAGTTGATCACCAAGGTGGAAATGATAAACCAGAGCCCTATTGGAAAATCTAGTCGATCCAATCCTGCAACTTATGTAAAAGCCTATGATGCTATCCGTTCACTCTTTGCAAGCCAACAAGCTTCTAAAATCAAGGGTTTTGCTACCAAGCACTTTTCATTTAATGTAGAAGGTGGTCGCTGTGAAAAATGTAAAGGTGAAGGTGAAGAAACAGTAGAAATGCAATTCCTCGCTGACGTAAAGCTCACCTGCGAAGACTGCCGCGGACGCAGGTTTAAAAAAGATGTCCTCGATGTAGAGTACAAAGGCAAAAATATATTTGATGTACTTAATCTAAGTGTAGAAGAGGCACTGGATTTCTTTGCAGAACGAAAAGAAATATTATCTAAAATAAAACCTCTCTTCGATGTAGGTCTCGGCTATGTCAAACTCGGCCAAAGTTCCAACACCTTGTCCGGTGGAGAAGCACAAAGAGTAAAGCTTGCCTCCTACCTAGGCAAAGACCAGACCAGCGAAAAAATATTCTTCATCTTCGACGAGCCGACGACAGGACTACATTTCCATGATATCAATAAGTTGCTGGGTGCGCTAAATGCCCTCGTAGAAAAAGGACATACCGTAGTTATCGTCGAGCACAATATGGAAGTCATAAAATCTGCAGACTGGCTTATAGACTTAGGACCTGACGGTGGTGTAGGTGGCGGTGAGTTGCTATACGAAGGAAAGCCCGAAGGATTAGTAAAAGTGAAGCGTTCTCATACAGGAAAGTTTCTTAAGCAAAAGCTGAAGTAAGGAGGACTGAGTTGTAAGATTGAAAACGGAATTTTCAATTGCAGTAGCGGCGTAGGCGGCTTGGCACTTTGCTTGGCGACAGCTAATGCCGAACGATGGGTTTATTTCCAATTTCTGATCCAATTCCTTAAATTTAACTGATAGATGACACGAGCAATCAATGTACTAAAT
>CAYNJK010000255.1:0-5053 GCA_964397575.1 uncultured Saprospiraceae bacterium | reverse complement strand
GTAAAGCTTTTAGTTTCTCCTGTTACAGGATCAGTTAATGATGCCGTAGCCTTGTATGACTTTTCACCATTACTTGAAGCAGTAGTAGCGTAGGTCGCTTGACCATCTGCATTTAGTGGTAAGTTTTTACCGTTTACTGATATTCTAATTCCTGTATTGGAATCACCTCCAGCAGAAGCACTTAGGAATAAGTCAGCTTCATATTTTTCACCTTTGATAATGTATGACTTCTTCGGAGCAGAAACTACTTGGTATTTATCTAGTACAACTGTTGCTCCACCTGATCCTACTTTACCAGCGAGGTAATTTAGGGCTGCTGATTCTGTAGCTTTTACATCGTTGATATACTTACTGAAGATAGGAATGACAGCTTGTAAAGGCATGTGATCAAAGTTCATGTGAGACCATGAAGCCTTGTCTTTCTTTTTCCAAGTTTCATCATCGATTTGAACAGCGATTTCCTTTGTAAAGCCTGCTCTTTCTGGCTCATCTACAAACTGTAGCATATCATCTCTAAACTGCAGTAGTTTAGCTTTGATCTCTTCACCAGCTCCAGGGTTGCCATCTGGGTCCTGTACGAGCATTCTAGTTGTAACACCGTAATCTTTCTCCTTTTTAAGCTTTTGAAGTCCTGTTGTAGGATCTGCAATGTAACCACCAGTACCATTATCGTCTATCATCCTATCTACTATATCTTGAAGATAAGTAGTAAGTTCTTTAGACTTTGCTCTGATAGGATCTATTCGCTCTGCATAAGTAGCTAATGAAGCTTTTGTTTTAGAGGCATCTATGATACCCTCTACCATACCTTCATTAGATGAATCCAATGCTTTATTTGATTTTAAAAGTCCCTTGTCAACTATTTTAAATGCATTAAATACCTCAGCCGATACATTTAGTGCGAGTAGGGCCGTAAGTACCAAGTACATGATGTTAATCATCAGTTGTCGGGGTTCCTTAGGAATAGCCATATTTTATTTTTTTAAGAGTTTAATAAATATGATTAATTCCTTATACACCTTTATTGAAAGCTCCTAATACGTTACCGTACACAGAGTTCAAAGAAGTAAGATTAGCATTAAGAGATGCCATGTTGTTTTTATATTCTCTAGCGTCTTCGTTTGCAGCATTAAGTGTATCTACTGTCTCAGACATAGCTGTCATCGCTTCATTCATCTTGTCATAGAAATTACTCATCCCTTCTAACTGACCTTTAGTTTCACTGAAATCTACTTCTTGCAATGCTTTTAGACTGCCGAGGCTTGTAGACATATTTTGTAGTTCATTAAGCATACCACCAAGATTATTCTCTACTGAATCAGCATTAAGAGGTCTTGCTGCACCTGACATTTCTCCAGCTGTAAGTGGTGTAATGCTAGAGCTATAGTTTTCTATACCTGGGTATAGTTTTTCCCAGTAGTAATCTTTTTCAGGTGGTAGTATTCCTAGCATGAAAAAGAGGAAAGCCTCTGTAAGTAGGCCTGCTGTGATCATAATGTTTCCTAGTGGGTGAGAGGTGATTTTCATCCATGCACCTACCATTACAACAGATGCTCCTACACCGATAATCATGTTTTTTAGGTACTTAAATCCTTTTGATTTTATAAAACTCATTAGTTAGATGTTTAAAAGTTAGTAATTAACTGATTATAAATATTTTAAATAGTGTCCTTCTTCTTTATATAACTAGAAGTCATTAATAGATCTTCCTAGGAATGTTAGTGCACATCGGAAGCCTACATAAGACTTAGTAGTATCTTGATATTCCCAGTTTCTAGTTCCTGTCTGACAGTAGTAAGAGATATCTTTCCATGATCCACCTCTGATGACTTTTCTCTTGTAAGATTCAGGATCATCGTCCTTAGCGTCATACTTTATATCTGGATTAAGATCATGTGTATGCTGGTAAGAGTTAGGGTGGTACGCAGTCTCTGTCCACTCAGCAACATTTCCAGCCATATTATAAAGGCCGTAATCATTAGGGAAATAAGCATCTGCCTTTACTGTGTAAAAACCACCATCCTCTGGATAGTTACCTCTACCTGGCTTAAAGTTGGCCAGGAGACATCCTTTAGCATTTCTTATATAATATCCACCCCATGGATAGGGAGCAATATTTCTACCGCCTCTGGCTGCCCATTCCCACTCAGTTTCAGTTGGTAATCTAAATTCTTCTGTGTTAGGTTGGTCGCCTTTGTGAGAGTTCCACATATGGGTTCTCCAGTGACAAAAAGCCTTAGCTTGTGGCCAGTTGATACCTACTACTGGATAATCGTCAAAAGCAGGGTGCCAGAAATAATTTCTCGCAAATGGCTCATTATATGAATAGGAGAAGTCTCTTATCCATACTAATGTATCAGGATAGACCTCTACAGATCTCTCATTTAGCAATTCTGACCTTACAACATCAGGATTATTAGCTGCTTTTTTCCAATCTATCCACTTATAGCTATAGTCAAACATCTTTGTATTCAATGCTCTTTCTCTGTCAGACATTTTCATGTCGCCTTCATAGAACATCTCATCCAGTTCTTCATAACTGTAATCCAAATCTGCTTCCCAGTCTATACCTTCATTTCCATAGTCATCTATTTCGTAGATGTCTCCCATAATTGTATGAGCTATAGAATCTCTTATCCAATGCACATATTCACGATATTCATTATTCGTGATTTCTGTATCATCCATGAAGAATCCGGAAATGGAAATAGATTTGGGTCTTTGGGTATAATTGCTGAAGATATCTTGGTCACTCTGACCAATTGTTAGAGTCCCTGAAGGGACGTAGACCATGCCGAATGGGTTTATACCATTCCATCCAGGTCTATCTTGAACTCCAACCAATTCTCCTGTTTGCTCACTACCACATGAACTTAGTAATAACAATACTAAGCCCAAGAAAAACAATGCTTGTTTTTTCATGCTATTTAACTGATTTTGCCAATTATGTTTACGTCTTCTAATCGAAGATTGTAAAAATAAACTTTGTTACTTAACTTCAAAAAAATCCGCCAAGTTATATTGCCCACTGAATTTCGTCCAGCAGACATGTAACGGATTAATAATCAATGGTATTATGTCCAGACAATGAAATTTTTAATTAAAGATTTCTAGGGTTATAGATTATCTCAGGAAGCAGACCGACACCGATAAGCTTGTTCAAGTTATAATTGATATTTATTTCGTGTGATCCCTCAGAAACATTTCTTAAACTATTCAAGCCTATATCGTAACTATAGGAAATAGTGTAATTACTATTCATCTGAAAGCCCAATATCAAAACAATTGCATCAATAGAGCTCCTACTATAACCTCGAATACTAGTACCTCCAAAAACATTGCCATTTTTCACAAGACAAGAGATATCAGTTTGGATACTTTGGAAATCTGTTTTTACTAAAAGTGATGGATAAATAATAAAATCATTCCGATACAAAGGAAGCCTAAAGAATGCTTGCATAACTTCCTGGTTTTCAACAGTTAATCCATCAATTTTTCTCTCAGAAAGAAGGAAATTTGAGACAGAAAGACCGAGGTCAAATGATTCATTACCTATAAAAACCCCAAGCTCATAACTCAGACTACTTCCGATTCTATTTTGTTGTGCTAGGCGGGTATCTTGATGATCTATCTGGCCATCAAGATAAATGCCATCTGGGGTAATAATTTGACTTCCATCTAGACCTGTGTTTACATAACCTATTGACCCTCCGTAACTAAGAAGTCCAAATCTACTCTTGGTAATGTAGTTATATGATATTTGAAAAGAACTTTTTCTCAGTGCACCTAAGACATCTGACTGTAGTTCTATACCCACTCCACCATTAAAGAGATACAGTGGCATATGAGCATTAAGATATATTTGCTTTGGATGTGAAGTTACTCCCGACCACTGATCTCTATAGTTAAAATTGACACTTAGAGACCGTTCTAGCCCTCCATATGCTGGATTGATGTTATACAAGTCTGTTAGATACAAGGAGTTTTGCGGAAAAGCTTGACCAAACCCTGACTCTGAAACGAAGAAAACTATAAAAAAGAAAATAAACCTCATACCTTAACTGAACAATTAAGTTAATACTAACTTACGATTTTCTAAATAACAATTTCCATCATGTCATTTAGAGGACTTACATTTTTAGGCAGTAATTTTGACCACTCTTCAGTCCTTCCCATTTTATGACTTATATGGGTGAGATAAGCTTTTTCAGGTTTGACTTGCTTTATTAATTCTAATGCCTCTTCTAGATTGTAATGTGTAGGATGTTTTTCTATTCTCAATGCATTGATAATGAGTACCTTAAGATCCTTTAGCTTCACTTGTTCTGATTCCAATATCTTACTAGCATCGGTTATATATGCAAGATCATTGAGTCGGAAACCTAAGATAGGCAGCCTGCCATGTATTACATTAATCGGTGTTATTTCTATATCTCCAATTGTTAGTTTCTGATCTGAGATAGTATTTAGCTCCAAATTTGGAGCAGTTGGATATGGATTGGAAGAAAAAATATACTTGAATCGCTCTCGAAGAATCTGATTTACTCTTGTACTTGTATATAGAGGAATTGACTTTCTGTGAATGTAGTTGATTGCTCTTATATCATCCAGACCCATAATATGATCATTATGTTCATGCGTAATTAGAACAGCATCGACTGTAGAGAGCTTATTGTTGATGAATTGCGTTCGAAAGTCTGGTCCTATGTCTATAAGGAGATGAGACTGCTTTGTTTCGATATATATTGAGGATCTTAATCTCTTATCTGCCTTGTCCTTAGATTGGCAAACAGAACAGCTACATCCTATCAGGGGAATGCCTTGTGATGTCCCAGTTCCAAGAGCTATTACTTTCAATATTTATGATCTTAGGTTTATTCCATTTCCGCTAAATAGCTTTTATCAGCAGTTCGGAGAATCTTTAGACCTTCTTCATTGATCTTGGATTCATCTAATTTAGTCAGCTGGATAATGTCAAGAAGACTTTCTATTCTTCCTTTTTCTTTGAAAAACTTATTGATAATAATTATCTTCTTATCGCGAAGAATACAAT
>CAYNJK010000254.1:0-5074 GCA_964397575.1 uncultured Saprospiraceae bacterium | reverse complement strand
TCTCTAGGTCCTTATACATATTGTTATTCTTCAGCTTCTTACTTGCTTCTTGCAAGGAGGATAATAATGAGTCACAAACGAAATTCGATAACGATATAGAGACAAATTACTTTAGCGATTACGAATCGCCAAAGCATAAATGGGGCTTTGTAGACAAAACAGGCGCTGTTTCTATTACTCCCAAATATGATGATGCCAAGGATGTTTGGGATGGTCTGATGTCTGTTAATTTTGAAGGTAGATGGGGCTACATAGATCCTAGAGGCAATGAGGTAATTCCATTTATGTATAAGCAAGGCTATAGCTTTTCTGATGATAGAGCCTTTGTTCAGAATTTTGAAAATGAATGGTTACTAATAGATAAATCGGGCACTATCATAGACTCCATAAGCTACAGTAATTTTACTGATTTTGTGGATGGTTTTGCTGTAGTAGGTGACAGTAACAATAAAGGAATTATAGCTAAGTCTGGCCAACTAGTTGTACCAATGACTTATTCTGGTATAACTCCGATAAGTAAGAATCGGTTTATTGTAAAGACTGGGGCTGGCTATGGAGTTATAGATGCAAATAATCAGACTCTGCTTGCTGCCGACTATGACAAAGTATATCCTCCTAGCGATGGCATCTTCAGAGTACGGATGGACAAACGATATTCATTTATAGCTGCTGATACCTATAAGCCTTTGGGTTCTATTGCGTATGACCAAGCCTTAGATTTTCATGAAGGCCATGCTGTCATAGAAGATGGTATTTACAAAGTCGTAGATAAGACTTTCAAGGTTGTAAAGATATTGGATGCAGATAAGGTATCTTATGCAGGAAATAACAAATGGAGTTACAAACGCAATGGATATTGGGGTCTACTTGCTAATGATGGTACTACCCTGACTCCACCTAAATACGATTTGCTTAATAGATTCTCGGATGATATGCTGGCTTTCAGCATTGATGACAAATGGGGTTTCTTGGATGATGAAGGTAATGAAAGGATAGCAGCTCGTTTTGTATTATCTTGGGATTTTAAGGATGGCTTGGCAAGGGTAATCGACAGACGAGGTGTCGGTTTTGTCAATAAAAGTGGAAGAATGGCTGTAGATGATAAGTTTATTGAGGTCCGTGATTTTAAGTCAGGTATAGCAAGATTTCAGACCTTCTGATAACATTTTAATATTCGATCTTGTTGTTCTGCTATAACAGTATATTTGCACGAAAAATAAATAGATGAATTTTGACATTATTGTTATTGGGAGTGGTCCAGGAGGTTACCCAGCGGCCATTAGAGCCTCTCAATTGGGTAAAAAGGTCGCTATCGTAGAAAGAGAAAATCTAGGTGGTATCTGCCTAAATTGGGGTTGCATTCCTACCAAAGCCCTCCTAAAATCAGCCCAGGTCTATAATTACATTAATCATGCGGAAGATTATGGCATTACAATCAAAGATGCCAAACCTGATTTCAATAAGATGATAAGTAGAAGCCGTGGTGTCGCTGATGGAATGAGTAAGGGGATCCAGTTCCTTATGAAAAAGAATAAGATTACAGTTCTGGAAGGTGAAGGGAAGATTGCTAGAGGTAAGAAAGTAATCGTCACTGACAAAGAAGGAAATAGGAAAGAATACTCTCCAGACAATATTATCATAGCGACTGGCGCAAGATCTAGGTCTTTACCTAATATACCCATAGATGGAGAGAAAGTGATAGGTTACAGAAAAGCTATGACCCTACCAGAGAAGCCTAAGAGAATGGTCGTAATAGGCGCAGGTGCCATCGGTGTAGAATTTGCTTATTTCTACAATTCCGTAGGTACAGAAGTCTCAATAGTAGAATATCTAGAGCAAGGTCTGTTGCCTAGAGAGGATACTGATGTGTCTAAGGAACTCGGTAAGGTATTTAAGAAATCTGGAATTAATGTTCTTGGAAATACCGCAGTGCAAGAGGTAGATAGCTCAGGGAAAACTATCAAGGTCAAGGTCTTAGATAGAAAGTCTGAAAAAGAATCTGTTATAGAATGTGATGTAGTATTAAGCGCTACGGGAATCATGCCTAATACTGAAGATATAGGCCTAGAAGCTATGGGGATTAAAAAGGATAAAGGCGGTAGAATAGAAGTAGATGAATACTATGCCACCAGTGTCCCAGGAATATATGCCATAGGAGATGTTCTGGCTACACCAGCTTTAGCTCACGTGGCGACTGCCGAAGCTATTGCTTGCGTAGAAAAGATTGCTGGAATGGACGTCCACCCTATCAATTATAAGATTATTCCATCATGTACCTATTGTGTTCCTGAGGTCGCTAGTGTAGGAATGACAGAAGCACAAGCTAAAGAAGCAGGACATACTGTCAAGGTTGGGAAATTTCCTTTTTCAGCTTCAGGAAAAGCTAGTGCATCTGGAGCTAAAGAAGGCTTCATAAAAATGATATATGACGCTAAGTACGGAGAATTACTAGGGGCTCATATGATCGGAAACAATGTTACGGAGATGATTGCGGAAATAGTTGTAGCGATGAATTTGGAAACAACTGGGCATGAAGTTATCAAAGCAGTACATCCGCATCCAACAATGAGTGAAGCCGTTATGGAAGCAACCGCAGCAGCTTACGGAGAAGTTATACACTTGTAGTAACTCACTGACTTATATAAAATACGAAGAGCTTTCATCGACTAAGATGAGAGCTCTTTTTTATGTAAATAAAATGAAATTAATTCTAGAGTTCTACTTCAAACTCTTTTAGATTATACCCAGCGAATATACCACCCCCATTCTGAATGTTAGAATACGAATTGATGTAACTAGATTCACTTGTAGGTAAGTCGTTGTTTTCTATACTTAGAAGGTATCTGTAGTAGTCAACTGAAACTGCCCATACCTTTAACTTGTACTTTTGCTTAGGAGTATCTAAGGTAGAAGAGTTAGCAGCGGCAAGGACTAATTTCTCTTTTTGGTCGTTTGTAAGGCCTGTAGAAACATTAGCGATAATCTGACCTTCCCCATTATCGAAATTAGGGTTGGCTGCTTTGATACCTGAGCTGTTTCCTAAAAATCCTACAATAGGGTCTCTTAATGAAGTACCATTATTTTCACCAGTTGAAATACCTTCATCATCTACTTCTAGAACTTCTATTATACCAATACCGTCATCAGGTCCATCTGAAGTAACATCATATTCATCATTTTGCAACCCAGTTCCTTGCGAGGAAAATGTTTCAGTAAGTCTATCTATTTCAGCTTCTTCAACTTCTATTGGAATTAATTCCCAAGCAAAATAATTATCTACAGGATTATCCTGCTTGACATCTATAGCTATAGAATATGAAATGGTGTTATTGTCAGCATCTAGAGTCGATGAAGTTGCTGAAATTTCTGCTTCCAATACTTTAGGTACATAAGTCTCAGCACAAAGTTCAAAATCATCTACTTCTATAGACATTTTGTAATTACGACCTTCTACTGGATTATTACCTCTGGTATAGACCCCATTTCCTGTGTCATTGAGGAAGAAGTCCTGTATCCTTTCGCCGTTTTCTCCTACGTCATCATTTACCCGTATATGAATTCTAGCGTTGTCTACTGGTTGGAAGTCACCTCTGTCAAAAATTGATTTGGAATAGTGGAGTTTGACAACCCAAGTGGAGTCAGTGGAAATTATTGAATTAACAACAACATATTTTTCAAGCTCCGAATCTGGTATACCAATCTCCTTTTCACAACTGTTTAGTGTTACAAGAAGGATGAATATGTAGATTGTCTTTTTCAAAATATCATCCCTAAGTTATGGATTTTACCTAGTAATAACAAATCTTATTATCATCTACCAGATATATGAGAAATTTACTTGCGGAAAAACGGGGTAAAGTGAAATTTCCTTTATGGCAAATGCTTCTGTTCTTTCTGGTGGAGTTTCTTCCAAATAACTGTAAAAAGGATTACGGTTGTTATAAACATTGTAGATGCCAAAGGTGTATTCTAGTCTACCACCCACTGAAAGATTTTGAATCTTTTTGTAAGAAATTCCTAGTCTGTGATAAGCTGAAAGTCTTTGATTATTTCTATTTCTAGCTACAAAAATAGGGTCTCCATTGATATCCGGTTCTGCAAACTCGTCAAGTGTCCATAGATTTCCTGTGCCGTAGACCCAGGAAATATTAAGGAACCGTAGATTATTATCATCTAGCTTGTATTGCAGTGAACTGGCAATATTATGTGGTCGGTCATACTTGTGTAGAAAAGTCTGAAAATCATTGTTGGAAAACTCTCCAAAGTTGAAAGTACGTTCGGACCGACTCAAAGTATAAGCAACTTCCGCTGATATTCTCTTTCCTTGATATCCCAAATTTAATTCTAGGCCGTAAGCTCTGCCAGTGCCAGTATTCACCCTTTCTTCCCAACTTCTTGTTTCCAAGTCCCAATTGAACGGCGCATGATCTAACACAATGACTTGGATGAGTTCGTAAGGATTGCTGTATTCTATTAGATTTTTGTACCCTGAATAAAATCCAGAAATACCAAAGTTCCATTCCTTATTGCTGTAGCTATAGGCAAGCGAAAATAAATTAGAAATTTCTGGTGCAATGTTGCTCGTACTTGGGACCCATAAATCATTAGGAAGACCTGAACTCGGATTAACCAATAGATGCAAAAACTGACTCATCTTAGTGTAGCTTAGATTAACAGCCGATTTTTTCTTGCTGAACTGTAAGTTTACTCTTGGCTCTAGAATCAAGTCGCGGGAATTAGCACCTTCAAAATTATTGAGTCTAAGACCTGTATTTAAAGTCCAATGAGAAGCAAAGTTCCAACTTGATTCGGCAAACACATATTGTTCATCTGTGATGTATAAAGAGTCAGCGTCAGTGTCATCATCTAACAGAAAACCTTGTTGCTCCAGAATCGATGGTCTAGATCTGTGCCTTATATTTCCAAGTCCTAATTTTAACTTGAACGAAGGCGAAGCATAATAATCAATATTGGCTGTTGCTACAATATCGTTTTGTAATGATTCTGTGCTGATGTCCAGACTGGATTGTCTTCTGGTAAGAAGATCAGGGTCAGTTTCATTTACTGCATTGGC
>CAYNJK010000253.1:0-5075 GCA_964397575.1 uncultured Saprospiraceae bacterium | reverse complement strand
CTCCTAATCCACAACCACCATCTTCAGCGTCTTCACACCTAGCTGATTAGTAAGCTCTACAAAATAAATGCCTGCATCTAAGTTTCCAGATTGGAAGTCTACAGTTTGTTTCTTGCCAGTAAGTTGGATCGTTCGGTTCTGTACTTGCTGACCACTGATATTTAGAACTGATACATTTAGCTCGTTTCTAGCTGGTCCTTCCACGTTAAGAACAAATTGTCCAGAGTTTGGATTAGGAACGATGCTAGCAGCAAGTTTGGTTTCTAGTTCATTGGTAGAAGTAGTGGATACAGTTACACTGTTTTCAGAGATATTTTCGCCGCAGTCGTTGCTGGCTACTAACCTAACTCTAAATTCATCCGCAGTCGCGAACTGGTGAATCGGATTCTCTTCAAAAGAGATATCACCATCTCCAAATTGCCAAAAGAAGTTTGTAGCGAGATTGATATTAGCAGTAAACTGTACTCTTCTGTCTCCCAACTGTTCTGCTGTCCAATTTCCAGATGGCCTTTCTAATACCTCTATTTCTCCAGCAAATACTGCTGTTCCCATATCATTGGTAACAGTGAGAGTAACTGTCTTTGTGCCTGAGAAAAGATATTGCACTTCATGAGGACCAGGGTGAACAGAGGTCGGAGGTAAGGCGCCAACTCCAAAATCCCACTCATAAGTCAGTAGCCCTCCTTCAGAGAAATCTTCTATAATAATCCCTTCTAGAGGACAAGTCTCTTCTCCTCCTGTAAGGAAGAAAGCGTCTGGCTGTGCGGTCTGTATAGATTGCACATTGATGTTATCTAAGAAGAGATCATTTCCGTTATCGTTAACAGCAACAAATCTGATAATAACTTGATCCATACCCACATAAGGTGAAAGGTCTACTTGTTCTTTGGTCCAGTCATTTCTACCATGTACATTTCCTATAGGCGTAAAAGTCGTTCCGAGCTCTGCACCAAATGAAGAGTAGATAGTATCCTGGAAAGTTTCTCCACAATCAGTGCTTACCTCTATCATAAGTCCATCATTACTTACCTGATCGTAAAAATAGGCATGTTCAAATTCCAGTACTGGAGTATCTGATACTGCAGAAAGATCTAGTGGTACCATGTACAGATAATCTACCTCACCTTCATTGAAATAGTTTTCAAAAGTTATAAATACTACGCCTTCACTAAAGTTTCTTTCTCTTGCTATTTCTATTGGCAACCAGGTTATATCACCGTCATCATTTTGTGTAATCCAGAATTCTGGCAAAGTTTCTTGATCAAAGTCTTCCGAATGTGGTAATTCTAGCCCATTGTCTACATAGACTGGGCCTTGTATCAACATGGTATCATTAAGGAAGAATTCTTGATTGTTGTTTGTGATCCAAGTTCTCAGTTGGAATTCCCCGTTGGAGTCAAATGATACTGGCTCGTCAAAACTTAAGATTAATGTGTCTCCTGCTTCTACTCCTACACCAAAATCTTGGGTAACAATAGGATTATCATCTATCTGATAAGAGGCAGAAATATTCTGAAAAGGATTCACACCTCCATTAGTTACTTCTAATGAAATGATGTTGTCACCAGGGCTACAGGTAACCAAACTTTCGTTTACTGGGTTTAATACGCTGGCAAGATTCAAGTCATTATCTATTATACAATCTTCTAGACCTATACCTCTTGTGCTCCTAGCTACCGTTCTTTGACCTTTTACATCATTTTCAAAATTGGCTGAAACAGCTACCCATTGTACCTCAAATGGATTGTTGATAGGCACAGTGGCAGAAGTTGTGTTAGTCGTCGCACTGACTTCCATGTATTTTTCACCAAGTGTATATACATCGTAGCTTTCAGCACCATCTACTGGAGACCAGGTTATAACCATATCATCGACACAGACTTGTCTTATTCTTACGCTGGTAGGAATTTGTGCTATTGTAAATGGCTCGCCCACTATGGTTTGATTCCCTCTTTCTATTCTTACCTGCGCGGAACCAGTGTTCACGATTGGTGTATTGAAAGGAATATTTTGAACATTAGCAGGCACTGTTCCTAATTCAACCCAAGTTGCTCCACCATCTGTGGTCAAGGAAATTGTCTGTGGCATGCCATTGTCTATGGTCTCCCAGTATATAATTTCATTATCTGCAGCATATACCCTGTCACCTGCAGTTGGATAGACCACCGTAATGTCATCAGTTCTATATTCCCAGGTAACAATATATTCATGATCTGGGGTAGGCACTCTATTGCCAATTACATTCAGGGTATAGTCTCCAGCTTCTGGGTTTTCGATAAATACTTGTTCCATATTATTGAGTGCATCTATGCCTCTTGTTGCTGGTCTAGCTAAGGTTGCAGGATCTGGACTAGGATTTAATATCCAAGGCAGCGTCGTTTCTCCACCAGGTGAAACAACAAAGGTGTTAAGATCATTGGTAAGAGCAGTAGTGCTGCCAATAAGTGCAGCTGGATCTCGCCAGTAGGTCATGATTCTAAGCTCTGAGGCATTTTCAGGAAGTGTAATAGTATGCTCTAGCTCATCACCTTGTTCTATTATTCCACCAAAGTGTCTGTCTTCTTCTATAGCTAAGGCAGATCTGAAGGCGTTTGCCATACCCCATCCATAGATGAAGTCTGGACCTTTGTTTCCTATATCATCGGCTGTATTGAGCATGATGGCTTTTATGAGGGCAGCTTCAGCCGTATTTCCAGCATTGTTCTGCCTGTAAGCATCATGTAGCATAGCCATTACACCTGCTATGTTTGGAGCTGCTGCTGAAGTACCACCAAAGAACATGTAGTCGTGATCATTATCAGTACTTATATGATCCACACCATTGGCAGAGATATCGGGCTTTATACGTCCATCGTAAGCTGGTCCTCTACTACTGCTAAAGGTTATGACACCTCTATTAGTCGTGTTTGCCACAGCTAATACGTTCTTTCCTTGTTTGTGTCCTCCAGTAATATTTCCCCATTCGTCTCCGGCTCCGTATCCACAATTTGCTCCATTACTGTTTCCTGCCGAGAAAACATGCATCAAAGTAGGATTATCGTAACACTGGTCGTCTACCGTTCTAGTGGTTGCTGTATAGCCACCATTACAGCCATCACTGTAAGAAGAGTTTGTCACTAAGATGTTGTCATCTCCTCTATGCAGTGCTAAGGTGTTGTCTAAGAAACTCGGTACATAGTTGATAACATGCAAATCCGCACCAGTAGCCATCCCTCTATTCTTAGGTATTCTGTTTCCTGCTCCTGCCATGATACCTGAAACTCCGTCACCATGTGTTCTTGGATCTGGTTCGTCATAATCTTGGAAGAGACGTCCATGGAAATCTACGTGCTCAAAAACAGCACCGTCATCTCTACATAACACTGCTACCCCTTCTCCGGTATATTGCCTTCCACCTGGAGCCTTGCTGTCCAGCAGATTGGCTCTGATCAGTGATCTACCTGGGGTATCGTCTGGAACTGGTGGGGGAGTAGTCATCTCGATATTCATGATATAAGGCAACTGCGCAAATTCGTACAACTTAGCCAGCTCTATCTCGGCTGTAAAACAAGTATTAATGCCGTTGTATTGTATAGGCTCTATACCATCTAGATTACATAGCTCGAAGACGCGATCTTGCTTGAGGTCAGAAGGGTAGGAGATAAGGACCTTTACCCTATCGCCACTGGCCTTTGCGTAATCTGGAAGCTCATCTTCCATCAGGTCAGAGTCTATCTTCGCTATGTTATCAATGTCATGTACATATCTGACATCCATAGCCTTCATTTTCAGTGGATCAAATCTTTGTGGAATACTAACCAGATAGGCCTTGTTTGGTACATAATCCAATACTCTAAGACCTTGATCTTTTAATTGCTGACGTTCAGCTTTGGTCAGGATATGTTCGAACTGTAAGACTTTGTAGTAGCGTCCATTGACCAGATCACTACGGCTGAGGCTGGCATTGGAAATATACTCGTCGACATTAGGTTCGGTCACCCTTTGAAAACCTAAGTAGTCTAGTTCGTTTGAAAGTTGGCCAGAGCAAAGTGTGGCCATCAGAAGTAAGTAAAATAGAATAGATAATCTCATCATGGTTTATTATTAAGAGATTAAAATACCATTTTATTGATTCCTAGTTGGTGATTGGATTTAACTTATTGGGATGTTTTTAGCATGGCTGACATTTAATATTCTATTTTAAGAAATTATCAGGCAAGTATATATAGTGACTTATTTACATATTAGGTTTTGCTCGTACTTTCAATGTAAAAGAGGCTGTTTCAATAGGGATAGCCTCTTTTACTGCGAGATGAAACTAAAAAGAGGCTGCCTCAAGTTATGAGACAGCCTCTTTTGGCATTCTTTACTTATGTTTTTTTACTGGACTTTAATGAGCTTCCCTCTATGAAGGATGTCAGCTGTATTTGTTATCTCGTATAAGTATGTCCCTTCAGCTAAGTCAGATATATCAAAGCTGTTATTTCTTCCTGATACAGCAAGTGTTCGCATTTTTTGTCCTTGGAGAGAGTAGACAGTGATGATAGAACTAGGGTTCACATCGACTTTAAAATCAAAATTGACCATTTCTTTCACTGGATTAGGGTATATCGCTATATCCTCATCAGCAAGCAGATTGTCAGTGGAAGAAATACATGCTGCACCTCCTGGTATTTGTATCGCAAGCGCTTCGAAGTCTATGCCTATATCATTAAAGCTGGCATCAGCTGCCAATAGTCTTTCGCTTTCTTGATCTCCGATATCCTCAAAGAAGAAGTTGCTTTCATCACAAGGAGCCCCTATTGCAGTAAATCTAAGTGTTGCAATTAGTGTCTGATCAGCCTCTGAATGTGGAACTGCATTTGTCCAGACAATTCTCACTTTACCTCTCTCGGGCTTATTGATATCAGTCTCTGGTAGGATGATATTTTGAGCGGTCATTCCTGGTATGTCTGCATTGAAGAAAGGGACACTTTCGATTCTGTACATACTAGAATCCCACTTCATAAAGAGTTGGATTGCAAATAAGTCCTGAAAATCTGAGAGTCTGACATCTACATCGAAAACATCGCCTGAATTTTCATCGAGATTATGAC
>CAYNJK010000252.1:0-5102 GCA_964397575.1 uncultured Saprospiraceae bacterium | reverse complement strand
ATACTAATAATGGACAAATGTAAAATATCAGGCAAAAACAAAGTTGAAGTGAATTGGGGTAATAAAAAAGAGCCTGGACAGAAATCCAGACTCTTCTTTATTTTTAGCTGAAGTGTAGATTGCTTCGCTCTCTACTTATGCATCAGCATTTCGATTGTGATTTAGGTACATTATTGCTACTATAACAGCAAATATTGCAACTATTGAAAAAAATATAGTCATAACAATTCAGTTTTGTTATTCTAATGTAAGGGCTTTTAGAAACAACAACAACTTTGAACTCCAAAATCGTGCAAAATAGACCAATTTCTTTCACTTTTTATGCCCTTCAAGTCTAGTAGCCATCATTTCAATGGCTAACGAGGACATTGCCAGTCATATTATTTGGACTTTCAAGCCCCATTAAGAATAATATTGTGGGAGCTATGTCAGCTAGTTTACCATCTTTTAGACTCGAATATTTCCCATCCTTGTCCAGAAGTAGTATTGGAACCTGATTTAAAGTGTGAGCGGTATGCGGTGTCCCCTCATCAGTAACCATAATATCCGAGTTACCGTGATCAGCTATAATGACGATGCTATATCCATTTCTAAGTGCCACTGGTACTATTGCTTCTAGGCAAGCATCTAGAGTTTCAGCAGACTGGACAGCCGCAGACATGAGTCCTGTATGTCCTACCATGTCAGCATTTGCATAATTCAGTACTATGAGATCTGGATGTTTTGCTTCTATATGATTGTGCAATCTGTTAGTTACTTCATAGGCGCTCATTTCTGGTTGCAAGTCATATGTCGCCACCTTAGGTGAAGCAACTACTATTCTTTCTTCACCTTCAAAAACTTGCTCTCTACCTCCTGAAAGAAAAAATGTAACATGAGGGTATTTCTCAGTTTCGGCGATACGTAGTTGTGTCAGACCGGCTTTAGAAACCACTTCTCCTAGAGTATCTTTTATATTATCTTTTCTAAAGATCACATCGAGACCAGTAAAAGACTGATCGTACTCTGTCATTGTCACAAAATGTACATCTAATGGCGTCATATTATGATCTAGTGGCTTTTGAGTAAGCGCTGTCGTAATCTGACGCGGTCGATCTGTTCTAAAGTTAGCAAACATGACTACCGACCCAGTCTGTATGGTTGCTGCCTCACCTATCACTATTGGCTCCATAAATTCATCTGTGATATCCTTATCATAATACTGCTGTATTGCAACAAGCGGATCTTCTTGTCTATCGCCTTTTCCTTTGACCAATAAGTCATAAGCTTTTACAGTCCTTTCCCACCTGTTATCTCTATCCATGGCATAGTATCGGCCTACAATACTGGCGAGTCTCACCTTTGTATTTGCTGTGGCAGCCAAAAATTGTTTCACATAGTCCTTTCCTGATTTTGGACCAGTATCTCTGCCATCTAGGAAGGCATGTACAATAACCTGCACCCCAGCCTCACTAAAGTACTTTGACAAATGAATCAAATGATCTATGTGAGAATGCACACCACCATCAGAGAGCAAGCCCAGCAAGTGCAGCTCATTTTTAGAGGACTTGGCTTTTTCTATTGCAGTGACAACTACAGGGTTTGTTCTCAAAGTGTCATCTGCTATGGCTTTATTAATCCTAGCAAAATCCTGATAGACTATTCTACCAGCCCCTATATTTAGGTGTCCGACCTCAGAATTACCCATCTGGCCATCAGGCAAACCGACCTCACTACCATAAGTAACAAGTTCTGCATGTGGATAGGTATCGTAGAGCTTATCTATGTATGGTGTATGCGCCTGCGCAATAGCACTGACTTTGTCATCTTTACCATGACCCCAGCCATCCAAGATTAATAAAAAAGCTTTTCTATTCATAAGAGAATGATAACGTGTTTATTATATATTGTATTTATGCAAATATCACTTATATTAACAAATAATTATTTCAAAAACCAAACTTCTTAGATTTAGGACTCGTTATTGTAATGAGAGTAATGCTCTCTATAAGATTATAAAAAAATAGGATATGAAAACCTACTTGTATACACTTTGCATATTAAGCCTTCTAAGCATTAACAACGCTTTTGGACAGGATTACGAATCTACACTGAAAAATCAGGACTTTGCAACTCTGGAAGCTTTACTTACTAATGATGTAACCATAAAAGTAGCGAACGAAGATAAGGTGAAAGGAAAAGCAGAAGGTATAAAGGTTCTCAGAGAAGCTATCTCTGTATTCAATCCAACATCAGCGAAGTCCAGACATAATGGTAATTCGGTCAATGCAGAAAGTGATTATGTTATCGTCAATCTAGAGAATGCAAATGGTGAATCTATGAGGGTATTTGTCCATCTGGAAAACTCCAGTAACGGAAAACGTATCTGCGATATCAAAATCCGGTGATTACAACTCGCCTATAACGCCTACACCAAATAGAGCAAAATCATATTTAACAGGATCGGAGGCATCAAAGCTTTTGAGATTTTCAGTGAGTTCTTCTACCGCTTGCCAATCTCTCTGCTTTCTCTTCAGCAAACCCAGTTGTCTGGCAACTCTCTCGACATGTACATCTAGTGGGATCATAAGATGTTGGGATTCTATTTTTTTCCATAAGCCAAAGTCTACTGGCCCAGACCGCACCATCCATCTGAGAAACATATTCAGTCTTTTGCAGGTAGATTTCCTTGCTGGAGATGCTATGTGTTTCTGAGTCCTCTTAGGAGCGGTTGGTAAGTGGAAAAATAATTCCTTAAACTCAGTGAGGGTAGTTTTCATATCTGAGTCCACAAGAAAAGCAGATTCCAAACTCTCGTTCTCGCGATAGAACCACTGTAGAAATTCGAGAAAGTATAAGGTATCTGTATACTGGAAAGTTCTGTGTTTGAATTTTTCAAAACGTTGGCGGTCTGCTTCTTTATGATTTAGAATAAACTCATGAGGTGAAGCGCCCATCAGCCCAAACAATTCTTTAGACTTATTAATGATGGTGACTCTCTGACCCCAAGCCAGCATGGAAGACCAAAATGCAGTGATTTCTACATCTTGGAGTTTAGTATAGGATTTTGGAATAAGAATAGGGTCATCCTTGATGAAGGATGCTTTTTGGAACTCCTTGACTTTAGAATTTAGAAAATCCTCTAGTTGAAATTTATTGAAAGTGGAAATGTGCTTACTCTAGTTTTCGCTTAGTCTCTATGATTTCATAAGACTCTATGATATCGCCGACTTTAAGGTCATTATAATTCTTGACTGTAAGACCACATTCCATACCTGCTTTCACTTCTTTGACATCATCCTTATAACGCTTAAGTGAGCCCAGCTCAGCTACGACACCTTCTTTGGTAGGGAAGATTACAATACCATCTCGAATAACTCTTATCTTGGAATTATTTAAGACTTTTCCTTCTGTTACAAAACATCCAGCGATAGTACCAATCTTACTGATTTTATAAGTCTCTTTGATTTCTATATTACCGACTACCTTCTCTTCTTTGATAGTATCTAGCATGCCTTCTATTGCAAGCTTTATTTCGTCGATAACTTCGTAGATTATACTGTAAGTTTTTATTTGAACACCTTCTTTTTCAGCTATTTTCCTAGCTCCTGCGGAAGGTCTGACCTGGAATCCTATGATAATGGCATCTGAAGCTGAGGCCAATAGAACATCTGATTCTGCTATGGCTCCTACCGCTTTGTGGATGACATTTACCTGTACGGTCTCCTGAGACAACTTGATGAGGGAATCTGACAATGCTTCTATAGATCCGTCCACATCACCTTTGACTATTAGGTTGAGTTCTTTGAAGGTACCCAAAGCCAATCTTCTTCCTATCTCATCTAGAGAGATACGCTTGCTGGCTCTGTTAGATTGCTCTCTTTCTATTTGTGATCTCTTAGTTGCCAGAGCTTTCGCTTCTTGCTCCTTATCCATCACTTTGAACTTTTCACCGGCCTGTGGCGCACCATCCAGACCGAGTATAGCTACTGGTACTGAAGGACCAGCTTCTTTTATCTTCTTCCCTTTATCATTGAACATGGCCTTGACCTTACCAGCGTAGGCACCTGCCACCATCGGATCTCCTATCTTGAGAGTTCCTGCTTGTACGAGCAGCTTGGTAACATAACCTCTTCCTTTGTCTAATGAAGCCTCTACCACAGTACCTAGGGCATTCTTATCTGGATTGGCTTTGAGCTCCAGCATTTCTGCCTCCAAAACTATTTTCTCTAGAAGTAAATCTATGTTGGTTCCTGCTTTTGCCGAAATGTCTTGGGACTGGAACTTACCACCCCACTCTTCTACGAGGATATTCATTTCAGAAAGTCCTTGCTTTATTCTTGTAGGATCAGCACCGTCTTTATCTATCTTATTTATAGCGAAAACTATAGGGACACCTGCAGCTTGGGCATGTGAGATAGCTTCTTTTGTCTGAGGCATTATCCTGTCATCTGCAGCAACAATTACTATGACTATATCCGTAACCTTCGCACCTCTGGCTCTCATCGCTGTAAAGGCTTCGTGCCCTGGTGTATCCAGAAAGGTAATCATCTGATCACCGACTGGCACTGAGTAAGCACCTACGTGCTGTGTTATTCCTCCTGCCTCGCCATCTGCTACATTAGCTTCTCGTATATAATCCAGCAAAGAAGTCTTACCATGATCTACGTGACCCATGACAGTAACAATCGGTGCTCTGTGTACCAAATCCTTAGGATCATCTTGTTCCTCTACTTCTTCATCGTCTGCCTGCTGATCTACGCCGATAAATTCTACTTCCTGTCCAAACTCACTAGCTACCAATTCTATGATTTCAGCGTCCATTCTCTGATTTATAGAGACGATGACACCTAGATTCATACATTTCATGATGACATCTGCAACAGACACATTCATAAGAGAAGCCAACTCTGTGGCAGAGATAAACTCGGTTACCTTCAGCGTTGTGTCCTCATTAGCAAGCTCTTGAGCTTCAGCCTTTTCTCTTTTGTCAGCACGATTGTCTCGTCTGATTTTTTGCCTCTTCTTCTTACCTCCACCGCCAGAGATTCTGGCCATGGTCGCTTTGATTTTTTCTTCTATCTCTTTTTTGGATACTGCTTTTACTTCGTCCCGACTTCTAC
>CAYNJK010000251.1:0-5113 GCA_964397575.1 uncultured Saprospiraceae bacterium | reverse complement strand
ATAGTTGTTAGGATATAGCCAAAAATGATGCACATACCTAAAGATGCTGCAAAGGCAAATCGTTCGTTCATAAAAGTACCGATGCTGACTACTAGGTTGGAAACTATAGACATGGCGGCGAAATATAAAAATAATCCAAAGGCTACTTTCTTACGCTTCTTCATCCATAAAAACCCAATGACTATAAGCAGAACATGAATGCCTATAGACAGCCAGACCTGCCAGTTGCTGAAGTCCATTATTGGAATATGATAGGGGTAATAATCATGCGTAAGTGGGTGAGGAAAAATATGCAGTTTCAGATAGATCAGCAGTGTATAAAATATTGTTGCATATCGTTGCATGGTGTTCATACCTACAAAGGAATTATTCATGAGATCCGTAGAAGGTTCATCTCCGAGCAGGTAGCCTATAATAGAATATCTCAGGCCCAAATAGCATAAGGACATAATAAATAGAAGACCTAAGACTAGGAACATTGCTTTTTTCTGCTTCGGTCTGAACAGTAGGATAGCAGCTGGAATAATGGCCATGAATGTGATAGTGTTTTCTTTTGCCAGTAGTCCCGTAAAGTAAAGGAGAGGTATCAGTATTAGATACACAATTTTCTTTTGATCTACGTATTTAAGACTTACTTGCAGCGTCAGTAAACTGAAAAGCAGGGAAAGGATCTCATCACGACCTTTTACATTTGCAATTGCTTCTACATGAATCGGGTGAAAGAGGTATAGCATAGTGCTAATAGCTGCAGTTCCATATAAGATTTTGTACCCAGAAGATTTTTCTCTGAACAATCGTCTCAGTGTAATGAAGCCCACAAAACAACACAGCCCATACAGCAAGATATTTAGCAAGTGACTGACGGATGAATTAGCACCAAATAAGGCGTATTCTGTTGCAAAGGTCAGCAGAGAGAGTGGTCGATACCGGGCACCTTGTACCAGGTTCTTTTGCTCTCCAAAATAACCTGAGAAACTATCATGTGACAATATATCTCCATATCCGGCAAGTCCCCGCTTGACATAATTGTTTTCGGTAAATACAATCGTATCATCCAGGACATAGCCAAAACTGAGTGATTGGAAGTAGAGGATAAAACAACTTGCCAAACAAATAGCAAGACCTATAACTTTAAGTTTGCTTGGCAATGGTTTGTAGCTGGCTTTGGAGGCTGCTTTTTTCTTAGTTTTTTTAGACTTTGTCTTACTCATTTATTAGGTCAGCTCTTATTAATGACCTTTAAAGTATCCATTTTTAAATTATAATAAAAAGTTTGTTTTCCTAAGTAAAAGCCGTTACTTCATCATTAGTTATTAGAAAGAATCTTAATATGTTATTTCTGGTATTTAGGAGGGTTAGTTATTTCGTGGTTCTCATGTTGTGCCTACAATTGACTTTAGTCAGTAAGTCAGCTGCACAGTTTAATGTACGTGTAGGCTACTCGTTAGGCGTTCTATCAGCAAATACCAATAGTGAGATTCTAGATTCATACGATACCAGACTCTCTAGCTTTTATGACGAATATGACGAGTTCAGAGATCTAAGACTCATCTATGGTATCTCTTTAGGCTTAAGGTATAAGTTTGGTTTAGGATCCTTAGAGTTTAGTTGGGAAGGACTAGGTAGGACTATTAGTTCAGTAGGTAAATTTAATCCGAATCCTCCGGCACAACCCTCAGCCGTCACAGAAGAACTAAGATACAGACTCAATTTGCTCTTGCTGACCTATGAGACAAATTTTGATAGGGTTGGAGTAGGCAGTTCTATAGGTAGAAACTTCCTCTCTATTAGCGAATTGATTCCAAATAATAGAGCTAACATTTCTTTGCTCGATGGTAATCAGGGGCAATTTGTAGCTAGATTTCACTTAGCCTTTAACTTTTATGGGAGCAGCACTGTTGCCTTTGCCATCAAGCCATTTATACAACTAGGCATCACTGATGCTGATCTTTCTTCATATACTCGGAATCTAAGTGTCAGCGCTACAGATACTAATGAAGATTTTCTAATGTGGGGATTGTCGTTTGCTTTTTACAACGGTCGGCAATAACTTTTTAGAACTGAAATAAGAAAAAGCACTAGCCTTATGGACTAGTGCTTTTTTTATTTTTCGGAGTACAGACGTTAGTTATCCTATGGCTCTTCTAACCAGTTCTGCCTGTTGCTTTTCATGGACTTTTTTAAATCCAGTAGCTGGACTAGCAGTTGCCGTTCTTGATATCAAGTCTATATCTGTATGTCTCCAGTACCTCATGAGATAATCCCAAGAACCCATATTTGCTGATTCTTCTTGCACCCAATACTTGGAAGCACCTTTGTATTTATCTAAGATTTTGTCTATTTGTTTTTGTGGGAAAGGGTAGAGTTGCTCCAATCTCACAATGGCTATGTCCTTTCTGTTGGCTTCTTCTTTTGCAGCTAAGAGATCATAGTAGACTTTACCAGTACATATGAGCAGACGCTTGACTTCATCCGCTTTGCCAATATTATTGTCATCTATTACTTCCTGAAACTTGGTTCCAGTTTCAAAGTCCGCCAGACCTGAAACTGCTTTTGGATGTCTTAGCATAGACTTCGGAGACATGACGATAAGTGGTTTTCTCACTTCTCTTGCCAACTGTCTTCTAAGTGCATGGAAGAGATTAGCAGGTGTTGTCATATTGACTATGGTTAAGTTGCATTCAGCAGTCATCTGTAGGAATCTCTCTAATCTTGCACTAGAATGCTCTGGTCCTTGTCCTTCCATACCATGTGGCAATAACATAACCAGACCACTCATTCTTTGCCATTTACTTTCTGCAGCACTGATAAACTGATCCACCATCGTTTGTGCTCCGTTATAGAAATCACCAAACTGAGCTTCCCACAATACTAAAGTATGTGGATTAGCCAGTGAGTAACCATACTCAAATCCTAGTACAGCAAACTCAGAGAGGAAACTATTAAAGATTCTCAGTTTTCCTTGGTTTTTGGCAATGCCATCTAATCTGTTGAACTCCTCCTCTGTTTCTACATCATTAAATATCGCATGACGATGTGAGAAAGTTCCTCTCTTTACATCCTGACCACTCATTCTTACGTCTTTCCCATCGAGTAGGATACTTCCGTAAGCTAGCAATTCGCCAAGAGCCCAATCTAGTTGTCCCTTGTCTAGCAGCTTATTTGTACCTTTTAGTAATCTGTTGACTTTGGAAAGAAGATTGATGCCTTCAGGTGCTTTAGATATATGGTCCAGTATTTTCTTAATGTCTGTTTTTTTGATCCCTGTTTTAGGAGACTTTTCTACGTCTGCGGTGTCAAAAGTCATTTTCAGTTCAGACCATTCTTTCTCTTGAGGCTGAGGAGTATAAGGCAGTGGTTTTTCCTTGACATCATTTAGCTTATCTTGAAGATGGTCCCAGAATTTTTTCTCTAGTTCTTCTGCCATTTTTGCATCTAGATCTCCTCTAGTCATCAGTTTGCTGACATATAGTTCTCTAGGATTTTTGTGATTATTGATGATCTCATACATTTTCGGCTGAGTGAATTTTGGATCATCTCCTTCATTATGACCGTGTTTTCTATAACAGACCATGTCTATAAAGACATCATTGTTGAATTTTTGTCTGTACTCCGTTGCAAGCTTTACAGCAAAGACTACTGCTTCAGGGTCATCTCCATTTATATGAAAAACAGGTGCTTGGACTATTCCTGCTGCCGCTGTGCAGTAAGTAGATGATCTTGCATCATCAAAGTCAGTTGTAAAACCGATCTGGTTATTGATGACAATATGAATGGTTCCTCCCGTAAAATAACCCTCTAGCTGACTCATCTGTACGGTTTCGAAAACTACACCTTGGCCTGCAATGGCTGCATCTCCATGAATAAGAATCGGTAAGATTTTATCATAATCACTATCAAATAGTATGTCAGCCTTTGCTCTTGCAAAACCCTCTACGACCGGATTTACAGCTTCGAGGTGAGATGGATTTGGTGCCAATTTAAGACTTACAGTGTCATTGTTTGCTGTCTTTAATTGTGACGAGAAACCTAAATGATATTTTACATCTCCATCACCAAAGCTGTGTTCTGGAACAGAATTCCCTTCAAATTCATTGAAGATTTCTTCATAGGTCTTACCCATGACATTGGCCAACACATTGAGACGACCTCTGTGTGCCATGCCTATGATTACTTCTTCCACTTTATCAGCGGCAGCAGTGGTTATGATTGCATCTAATGCTGCTATGGCCGTTTCTCCACCTTCCAGAGAGAATCTCTTTTGGCCTATATATTTGGTGTGCAGAAAACGTTCGAAAATTACAGCGCCATTAAGCTTTTCCAGGATTCTCTTTTTTTCATCAATATTGAGTCCATAGCTACCTGACAGGTCTCTGTTTTCTATCTTCTCTCTCAGCCATACCCTTTTTTCTCTGTTCTCGATATGGGCATATTCAAAACCTATATTGCCAGCATAAATCAGATTACACTTGTCTATGATCTCTTGCAAAGTGCCGTTTTTGAGACCCAATTCTGCTCCTGCCTCGAACTTGGTAGATAAGTCTTTATCACTCAGATTGTAGTCTGCTAGGTCTAGATGTGCTTTCCTATCTCTTCTTTTCCTAATAGGATTAGTAGTAGAAAGCAAGTGCCCTCTTCTTCTAAAACCACCTATGATAGAATACGCTGCAAATTCTTTATTGGCTAATAATGCACCATCTGTTCTGCCTGTCGAAACGAATCCTGTATTGGTCGCAGAACCATTTGAGGTACTGCCATTAGACCCAGCGGAATCACTACTGCTATCTCCTCCAAACTCAAATCCCTCAAAAAATACTCTCCATCCTTCCTCTACGGAAGCGGGATCGGCTTGGTACTTTGCGTACATCTCATCTATAAAACTGGGATGTGCATTAAACACGTATGAATAATCTTTCATCGACTAGAATTAAATATTATTAATTATTGCTATGTGAAGGTAAACCAATAGGTCTGTTTTCTCTAAGGTTAGACTAAAATTATGCTAAAAAGCGGCTTTCTATAGCGATGCATCAAATAATTTATTTGTTTTTGCTAAAATAATTGGGATTTGTGTAAAAGAAATACACTACTTTTGCAATCCAAAATTTTATAG
>CAYNJK010000250.1:2360-5124 GCA_964397575.1 uncultured Saprospiraceae bacterium | reverse complement strand
CTGATGTTCCTTTCACCTTCCAAATTGGTATTTGAGGATTCTGAGGTCTTTGATGCGCCACCTCAAACGGTTTATAATTTGGTTCAGGATTTTAAGAAATGGGAACTTTGGTCTCCTTGGCAGGATATAGATCCTAATGCAGAGCACAGCTATACAACGAAGACAGCTGGTGTCGGTGCCCAATGGAGCTGGAAAGGGAATGACGAAATAGGAGAGGGCTCGCAGACGATGATAGAGGCACAAAAGAATGAATTTATAAAAACCGCACTTAAGTTTGGTGGCTTCGATGGAGAGTCCTTTTCAAACTGGAAATTCGAAACTGTAGATAACGGCAAGACCAAAGTCACTTGGGACTTCGATGGCGCTGAAACACCATTTGTCTATCGGCCGTTTAATTTTCTTATGAAAAAAGGCCAGCTCAATACTTATAAGAAAGGCTTAGCCAATCTGAAATTGATCGTTGAAGAAAGGGCCAATGAGAATCTGTACAATGGCTATAAAATTCAGGAAGTCTATGTGCCTGCCAAGAGTTATATAATGAATAGACAGGAAGTAGAGATGGATAAGATTCAGCAATTTTATACCCAAAATCTTTCTGCTCTTTTTATAAAAGCCCAAGGATCATCATTGGAAATGGATGGAAAAGACAGTGCGCTTTTCTACAGCTGGAATGAGTCCAAAGGAATAACTGATATGGCTGCCGCTATTCCTGTAAAAAATGCAGTCAATATTCCAGGTGCTATATCACAAACACTGCCTGATGGGAAAGCTTTACAAGTTGATTATTACGGTGACATAGATAAAACGGAAGTAGCACATTACGCCATTGCAGATTATATGGCAGATAAGAATCTTCTGGTTAATTATCCTATAGTCCAAGAGTATGTCACAGATCCTACTACAGAAAAAGATCCTTCTAAGTGGCTGACCAAGATTACTTATTATATCATCAATAGTTCTCAGTAAATCTTGATGTACTGGACCTACATATTGACTTTTTTAAGCTTGTTTCTTGGAGCAAACAACTTGCATGACTTTCATCTGAGTAAGACTGATATCCACTACAAGACAGATCAGCAGGCCCTACAGATTACTGTTCATACCTTTATAGATGATACTGAAGAGGCGATGAGGGAAATAGAAAATCTACCTTACAAGTTCTTTGAGAACTCGGAACATCCAGCCACGGATTCTATATTTAGTACGTATCTGAAGGAGAATATCATAATTACAATAAATGGTGAGCAGCAGGAATGCTACTATCTAGGCAAGGAACAAAGTGAAGATATCCAAGCTGTCTACGCCTATCTGGAAATAGAGAATGTTTCCGCCTTTGATGAAATAGAAATTCAAAACTCACTCCTCATGGAACTCTTTGATGATCAGAGAAATGTCATTAATTTTAAAATAGACAATAAGTCGAAGGCTTTCCATATGTTGGACAAAGGAGATGATAAGAAACTGATCAAACTGTGATCCGAGCCATTCATAATATTGCTAAGGCTATCTTAATTTTCCCTGTCAAACTCTACCAGAAATTTCTGTCTCCTATCCTCGGACCTTCATGTCGATACGAGCCTACATGTTCGCATTATATGATAGAAGCCATAGATGAATGGGGAGCTATAAAAGGTCTTTGGTTAGGCCTCAAAAGAATATTTCGCTGCCATCCATGGGCGGGCTTTGGACCAGATCCTGTTCCTAAGAAGCCTAAGTAGCCAGGTCTGAAAGTGTCATGCTTAGGTAATCTTTTTTTGAGTCATACCTGCATATGGATTCTAAGCCATCAGTTTCCTATATCTTTGTTTTAAAATAGTTGCATGCTACATAGACCTAGGAGAAATAGAAAGTCCAAGAATATAAGAAGATTGGTCAGAGAGAATAGCGTTACAGCTGATGATCTTATAATGCCACTCTTCATTGTAGATGGCAAAGGTGTAGAAGAGCAGATTCCTTCACTTCCTATAGCTTACAGACGATCACTTGATAATATAATAAAGGAGATTCGTTCTTGCATTAAGCTCGGACTGCATACCTTCATTATGTTCCCTAAGGTCGATGATAAGTTAAAAGACAAAGCGGGCAGCTACAGTTACAGCACTGATAATTTTTATCTACAAGCAGCGACAAAAATCAAGAAGAAATTTCCAGAGATAACACTAATTAGTGATGTAGCACTAGACCCCTATAGTATAGATGGGCATGATGGCTTGGTAGCTGATGGAAGGATACTGAATGAGGAGACAGTAGGAATTCTAGCTCGTATGGCTTTGGCACAGGCGGAAGCGGGTTTTGATATTATTGGGCCGTCAGATATGATGGATGGTAGAGTAGAGGCTATCCGAGAGACCTTGGATGAGCATGAATTTTTTGATACCTCTATAATGTCTTACACAGCCAAGTATGCCAGTGGTTTCTATGGCCCATTCAGGGATGCACTGGATTCTGCCCCAGTAGATAATCCCGATATTCCTAAGGATAAGAAGACTTATCAGATGGACCCAGCCAACAGTATAGAAGCTTCACTGGAAGCAGAGCTGGATGTCCTCGAAGGGGCAGATTTCCTAATGGTAAAACCAGCTGTTCATTATCTGGATATCATCAAGCAACTAAAACAAGAAAACACTTTGCCTATAGCAGCCTATCACGTCAGTGGAGAATGCGCTATGCTTATTGCCGCATGTAAAAATGGATGGCTGGATTATGACGTGGTAATGCCAGAAACCTTACTGAGTATAAAGAGGGCAGGGGCAGATGCCATCAT
>CAYNJK010000250.1:0-2260 GCA_964397575.1 uncultured Saprospiraceae bacterium | reverse complement strand
AATAGTATTACATCATATACTTAAAAAATTAATACATGTTTGGAAGTCTAAAACAATTGGCGGTGAGAAAGCTAATGGAAAAAATGGCATCAAATGCCCTTAGTGGAGAAGCTACTAGTGCAGCAGCACAAGAAGGAGCAGGAGCTCTTATAGAGTCAATCAAGGCAAAAATGGGTTCAGGAGGAATCGATCAGGTTCAAAGCTTATTCAGAGGAGAGAATCTAGAGTCAAATGAGCTTTTTGGAGAAGCAAAGCAAAAGATGGCTGCTATTCTACAGCAAAAAGGAATGAGTGCTGAAGAGGCAACTGCTGAGGCTGAAAGAACAACTCCAGATCTAGTAGCAGGACTAAAAGAAAAGTTTGAATCTACTGAAGAAGCTGATAAAGAGTTCAATCTAGATAGTCTTACTGATTTGATACCTGGCGGAGCAGGGGGCTTATTGAATAAAGCTAAAAACCTTTTGGGTTAATAAGTAGTATCTAACTACAAGGAAAAGAAAAGGACCTGCAACCACTTGCAGGTCCTTTTTATTTTTAAGTATTAATGAAATTGTACACCTATTTTTAAAAGAGGTCTAATAAGTGTACTGTCAAAAATCGCCAGAACGTCTCGGTTACTCACTCGGTCTCTTACAGTATAAGATCCACTGACTTTCTGTTGGGCAACACCGAATTCTAGATTGATTCGTACGCCACTACTACTACCCAATAATACTCCTACTCCGCCATGAATATTGAAGCCATTGCTGAAAACTTCTTCGAATGCTGTGCCATCCACTCCCCAGCCTTGGCCTATTCTTGAGAAAGCATATATTCTTGGACCCTTACTAAACAGGTTGTATCTCCCATAGAAAAAGAGACTAGCAAATTGAAAAGTAGATTCTGTAAAAAAATTTTCCGCTAGAACATTAAACTCATCAGAATAAGAGTCTATACCAGCCCCTGCGCCCAGTGATAGTCTTTCATTTACTCGATAACCTATTATTCCTTGTGCAGATGCCGTAAAAGCCCCCCCAGTTTGTATTGTACCGAACAGTGTAAAATACATACCTCGATTATAGAAGTATTTTCCTTTGTTAGCAGGCGCTACTACGCCATCTTCTTTTATCTTTTGTATTTGATCGTAGCTGATGCTCTTTTTCTCTCCATCCCTATTCAGGTAATGTAAAATATTGTCTTTATCCTTAGTCACTATAGCCCATATAGGCTCACCATCTTTTTCATAGATCCAAGACATATTAGGTAGGTCGTCTTTGGAATAGTACTTCTTGACTTTTTCTTGGGCCTTTAAAAAAGGAGATGCTATCCCTGTAATCAGGAATAGCATCATTATATAACTTTTCATATTATTCCTTGCTGGTTAGTAGCTGATGTTACTCACTACTGTTAGTTCAGTGCCATTTTCGTACTGACTCAGCCCTTGAGGCCCTGCAAGTAATACTAAGTCCTTAGTAGGATGCAAGATAATGTCATAAGCAGCTACCTCTTGATTCCAAGATATTAACTGTGGAGAAGTAGGATTAGTAATGTCAAATTCTTTGAGTCCATTTTCTCCTTCGCCTACATATAGGATATTTCCATCTATGGTCATCCCGTAAGGGCTGCTCATATTTATTCGCGTTATAGCGGAAAGTACACCTGTTCTTGTACTTCTACTTAAGTCTACTACATCAAGTAGATTTCTTCTTCCTTGGCAAGGGCCGTCCACTCTAAGAGTCACATAAGCAACTTCTCCATGAGGCAGTACAGGATCACAAGCTTCCTGGTGTCTGTAGGTATTTGTAATTGTAGGATTAGCAGGATTACTGATGTCTACGATAGCCATTCCATCAAATTTTCCGATGAACGCTTCATTACCTCTGGTTATGATTGTTTCCATACCATCATCAAAGTTCTTCTCGGTTGTTACTTTGGATACACCAGAACTTGCATCGAAAATGTGTAGGTTATTATTAGTTATCATGAATAAATGATCGTTCGCTTTTGCCAGTCTATTGATTGTTCCAGACTGGCCAGCGCTAGAACCTGTAAATGAAGAAGGTACTGAAGATGGTGGAATAAGCTCGTTGTTCCACGCTAAGAAGTTTACCACATCAGGATTTATCTCTGAAGTACAAGGCAGAGACTCTGTTACTTCTTGGTAGTCAAAGCCTACCAACTGCGCTCCTTTGTCATTAGTATGCTGAACTTCTAAGTAGGATTCCTCTCTGCTTAACAACTTTGCATTACTGAGATCAGAAATATCTATTGCCATCATATC
>CAYNJK010000249.1:0-5131 GCA_964397575.1 uncultured Saprospiraceae bacterium | reverse complement strand
CTAAGAACAATATGAATGTGACCAGACTCGATGAGGGAGCTAAAGGTAATGGTGTAATGGTCACAAGAACTATACTAGATCGCTTACACAGTGATACGCTGATACTGGATGATAATTATAAGTATATACTAAATCCTGAATCCAATGCTGTTACTGTGGTAATGGATGAGAACTTAACCAATAATATTAAAGCTACTGACAATGGCAGATTCGATATTTTTCGTGAAGGCAATATTAATTATAGCACGTCCGGTTTGGAGATTTCCTTAGGTGTAAAAGGCAAAACTGACTTATGGATAGAAATGGACGACTTCGCTAAGCTGTACTCTCATTCGCTATTAGACTGTAACTTAGTCATAACGGCTGAAGATTATACCGATATATCAATAGATCTGGCTAATCAAGCTATAAGTCTTAATATTGAAGACAGAGTGGATGTAGTTCTGGGAGGAAGTTCAAAGAATTTGTTCGTAGATATCGAGGATACTGCAAACTTGATAGCTGAAAATATTCACATTGATAGTTTAGAGATCATAGCTTCTGACAATGGAAGTCTCACAATGGGTGCTGTCCAATATGTAGATTTGTACTTAGAAGATAGATCGCATGTAAGTTTCCCTTCACAGTGGAAAACTGGTTCGTACAAATACTCAGATTATGCCAGAATAATTGTAGGTGGTAAGAATATAAAGACGCTTGGGGTGCCACTTGATATCCAGTAGCAAAGGATTAAAAAATGTGTCTTAGTTCTAACTTCGTATATGATCTGTAAAAAGGAATTTGAAACCTTCACTTAGGGGCAAAAAAAATGGTCGCTCCCCAGCGACCATCTGCAAATTATAATCCCATGAACATATCCTTAGTCAAGCTAAAGACACTGTTATAAATTCGATATTTTTTTAGAAAACCAACTTAAAAAAAATAACAAAACTCAATCTCGTTTTAAGTCCTACTCTAAGGAAATGTAAAGTCTGACTTTGGTTCAGATCCTAGCTCTCCAGCTAAAATCTCAGTGCTTTCACTTGATTACACTTCAAAGATAAGTTGGAACTAGAGTTTTGACAAAGACAAAATACTCACATTGTTATATATTTATTATTATAATATGTATAAGACATGTTATCAGTCACTAACAATAATTTTCACTGATTGTAGATAGTTAGATGTCTACCATTTATCTTTGTTGTAAAGATGGGATTATGAAAATTAGTCAATTATTACTTGGTCTATGCATGCTTGTAGCTGGAATACTGCTAGGCAATAAGCTAACTGAACAGAAGAGCGGCAGTAATTTCGTTCAAGTATCTGATAATCAGCATTCTACAACAGCTGGTGAAGAACCAAAGATAGAAGAGCCTACTGGCTCAGCAGCTTCTTTAAAACGCGAAGTCATTGATTTTAAAGGCTTTGGTAGCCACGAACAAGGTGTCATAGACCTTTTTGAAGGCGCTGCAGCTTCTGTAGTATTTATAAGTTCTACTGCCCGTAGTCAATCTAGGTGGACTATGGACATTACCGAGATCCCTAAGGGCACCGGAACTGGCTTTATGTGGGATGACCAAGGCCATATTGTTACAAATTTTCATGTTCTGGAGGGTGGTAATCAGTTTTCAGTAATGCTAAATGACCAGTCCAGCTATAAAGCTAAAGTAGTAGGTATAGCACCCAATAAAGACTTAGCGGTACTCAAAATAGAAGCACCTGAGAAGATGATAGAAGCTCTACCAATAGGTAGGTCTCATGACTTGAAAGTAGGGCAGTTTGCCTATGCTATTGGTAATCCATTTGGTTTTGACCAGACCTTAACCACTGGCGTCATTAGTGCCTTGGGTCGTGAAATCACTTCCGTAACAGGCACTAAGATCTATGATGTTATACAGACAGATGCCGCCATAAACCCAGGAAACTCAGGTGGGCCCTTGCTAGATTCATCAGGGAGACTTATTGGGGTCAATACCGCAATCTATTCACCTTCAGGAGCTTATTCAGGTATAGGATTCTCTATCCCAGTTGATATCGTCAATATGGTTATTCCAGATCTTATTAAATATGGCAGAGTGAATCGTCCCCTAATAGGAATAGAATTAGTGAATCAGTCTTATGTAAGAGAACCGGGTGCGATGATCAATAAGGTGACAGAAGGTGGTCCTGCAATGGGAGTAGGGCTAAAAGGCATAGCTAGAAGTAATGGGTCTATAATAGCAGGAGACCTTATAAAGGCTATTGATGGTAATCAAATAGTTTCCAATGTTTCTTTAATCGAAACCTTAGAAAAGTACAAGCCAGGTGATCAGGTCACAATTTCATATGATAGGAATGGGCAACTATACGAAGTAGAATTAAAGCTTTCTAGTTCTGTAAAATAATCTAGTAAGAATATAGAGGTGACTTAGTTACCTTTGGCAGGCAGTCATGTTGATTGGTCTTAATCTTACAAGTATCAGAGTATGTATCCAGATTTATCCTATTTTTTTCATGATCTCTTAGGGACTCCGGTAGATAATTGGCTGAGTATTCTGAAAACTTTCGGGCTCTTTCTGGCCTTAACCTTTGTTTTTGCCTTTTATGTTGTCCGCTCAGAATTACGAAGAAAACATAAAGAAGGGATTATACCGGCATTACAGGTCAAAGTAGCTTCATCTTCACCTCTGAAAGAAGCTCTGATAAATGGATTTTTTGGTTTCTTACTGGGATTTAAATTACCAGTTATAGCCTCTAATTGGGAAGCATTCAAAGATGATCCGCCGTCTATCATTATGTCATCTATGGGGCATTCATTTATAGGGCTAGCCGCAGGGGTTATATTTGCCATCTACGCTTATTTTATGGCTGCTAACAGACCCCCTACAAAGTCTGGAGTCATCGGCATCAATCCTTCTGACAAGACAGCAGATATTATTCTCATTGCCGCAGTTACAGGAGTAATTGGATCTAGATTGTTTTCTATTTTAGAAAATCTAGATGCTTTCTGGGAGGATCCAGTAGGGCAACTTATATCTGGAAGTGGACTCACAATTTACGGAGGTTTATTACTTGCGACTTTCTGCGTCTATCAGTATATCAAGCGCTTAGGAATACCACCTAGAGAAATGATGGATACCGCAGCTTTGGCTGTTGCAGGTGGATATGGAGTCGGAAGGATGGGTTGTCAGTTTTCTGGAGATGGGGACTGGGGTATCGTAAATGAGGCACCAAAACCTGATTGGTTTGTTTTTCCTGATTGGGTTTGGGCTTATGATTATCCTAGAAATGTGGCTGACTTTTATCAGAATGGTGTCAAGATGAAAGATTGTGTAGGAAAGTTCTGTACACATTTAGATCCACCTGTCTACCCAACTCCGATATATGAGATTACTATTGCAGCTATCTTGTTTTCGTTTCTGTGGATCTTTAGGAAACGATTCAAAACTCCAGGTCTTATTTTCTTTCTATATCTGTCCCTTAGTTCCTTTGCCAGATTCTGGGTAGAGTCCATAAGGGTCAATCCTCGCTATGATTACCTTGGACTAGACTGGTCTCAGGCACAGTGGATATCCGTTATTCTATTTTTAGTGGGCATCATTGGAATATTTATACTCAAGAAAGGTAATGGTGCTTCTGGAAACAAAAAAGGTAAGCCCGATTATACTATCCCAGATCTTAGGGAAGAAAGTGCCTAATTTTTCGTTCTCTAGTTTTTTGCAGCTCTAAAAAAGTAAACATTCAGTTCTTATACTTTGCTTTGGAACAGCATGAGAATAAGTTACTGGATTCTGAAAAAATATAAAAAAACTACTTTGTAACCAACTTTCTGAGTTTAGTCACCAAACAAAATTCACTCACATAAACCTTAGAACACAAGTTCGTTTATTGCGATTATATTTCACGGTATGCTCAGAGCTATAATATTAGAGGACAATATTTCCTATTCTTGGGATTATGAAATGATTCTGGAAAGTTTGGAAATAGAAGTTAGTGGAGTATATAAGTCTTGGAGAGATGCACTGCCTGAGATAAAGAAGCAACTGCCAGATTTTATGATAGTAGATCTGTTTTTAGATAATAATGAAAAGGGGATGGAGTTCATAAATCAGATCAAAGATTATTTTATTCCCACGATCATTTGTACTGGGTATCCAGAGCAAAGTTACATGGATCAAGCTCTGGATTATGGCGTTCATGCCTTTATGGCTAAGCCAATAGATAAATCAGCATTTACCTTCCAAGTCAAAAAGTTAAAAAGGAAGTTGCAAACTGCTAAAGATCAGAATTCCGTTCTCAAAATAAAGGATAAGAAGAATCTATTGAAAATTCCTTTTGAAGAGATTTCTCGCATCGTTATCGAAGGAAATTATGCATCCATTTTTCTGATTAGTGGAAAAAGATATGTTTTGAAAACATCTCTTAAGAGATTGCAAATGAAACTCAGTCAAGAGTTGTTTATCCAGTCACATAGGTCTACTATAGTTAACCTCAAACTCATAGGTAGAATAGATCTAAATAGAAACAAAGTGATTATGAAGTGTGGTGCTGAACTAGAATTGGGTAACAAATTTAGAAACTCAGTTAAAGCTGCCTATCATTAAGAATTTGCTTTTCTTGGCATATCTATATACACAGACGTGCCGGATTCAGAACTTGATTTTGTCGTTATAGTTATTCCTGCTTTTTCTGCAAGTCCTTGAGATACTCTCATGCCGAGCCCAAATCCTTCACCAGCTTCTTTTATTTTTTTTGCTGGACTGTTAGTGCCAAAAGTATCCGAAGCAGACATACCTATTCCGTTATCTTTTATTTCTAAGGTGACTCTGTTTTGAGTAATATCATAACGACTAAAAAAAATTGTGCCTGAGGGATAAGAAAATTTTATGGCATTGTGAATGTAATTTCTCAATATGGTTTGTAATACATTGATATTGAGATGCACTTGGTCGATTACATCAATATTAATTTCTGTAGTTAGCTTTTTGTTTTCTATTTCTGTCGAGTATAGTTGAAGTATTTTTTTTATTTCAAGATGGAGGGAATACATTTCTTTTCTTCCACTCTGTATATTGTTTTCACTCATTGCCCACGCTAATTCATTGTTCAGATTGTCATTTAGTGCATTGACTCTTGACTTTGTCTGGCCAGCTAGAATTTCTATTTCGTC
>CAYNJK010000248.1:0-5156 GCA_964397575.1 uncultured Saprospiraceae bacterium | reverse complement strand
CCGTCATTTCGTCTGGTACGACTTTGAAAGTGATCTTATCGGGATTACTCTGTAGAAATGGATTTTCTGGATAAGCAGAACCCCAGTAGTCTTTTACTCTTTCTAGAATCACATATTGCTCTGAAGCATAAGAAGTCATACGATAAGGACCATTTTGCACAACATCAGTTGTGGCAGATGCACTCTTATTGACCAGTTCTATGGATTCTTTTATTTCTTCATCTGATTCTTTGTAGTCCTCATTTAGTAATTCTACAGCATTCAAGGCGGATATTTTTCCTGTCTTGTCATAGATGTGCGCAGGCAAGAGATTTATAGCCACAGCTATGTCTAGCGCTTCATGGTATTCTTTATCGAATGAGATAGTAAATCTTTTTGGGTTATTTGGATTTAGCCTAACTGATTTGATAGGTATTAGATATTTTCTCCATCTATCCGAGTTGCTCATAGGATGGCATATCATGTTTATGGTGTACAGGTAGTCTTTTGCAGTGATTGCAGTGCCATCTGACCATGTGGCTTCAGGTAGAATTTCTATCTGATAGTTTATCCATTTTTCACCATTCTTATCAGATTCGTAGCCTTCTGGTATTTCTTTAATCAGTACTGGAGTCAGTGCAAGATTCTCAGGATTGAGATCTGCCAGAGAGAGAAAGATGTACTGGAAGACTTCTCTTCCTACTGAATTTGGATTAAAAATGGGGTGAAAATTTTTAGGATCGTTTGGCAATCTGATATCAATGTTATCTATAGTTTTCTTAGAACTAGAATCAACTTGCTTAGCGTTATCTGGATTACATGAGCTCAGTAGTCCAATAGTAATTAGAAATAGGAGAAGTGATCTGAAAGACATAGTAGAGTATTGTTTTAAGCTTGCTAAAAATCCAATCCAAGACTGAAATACAATCTCGGTTCTCTTTGATGTCCGGTTTCTACTCCCCAGCCATAATCTATTTTGAAGAAATAGCCTAGGATAGTAGAACGCATTCCAAATCCATAACCATAGACAAGGGGATCTCTGAAAAATCTAGCTTCTATGATTATGGAAGGATTTTCTTCCGGATTGTTTACATTAATGGTATTGAGGGTATTGTCCTCAGAATTGGGGTTGGCTCCAAACCATGCGACGCCTGCATCGAAGAAGGAAGTGAGTTGAAGATTTCTAACAAATCCAAGTCGGCTTCTTTCTAGTCCAAGAAAATGAGCTACTGGTACTCTGAGTTCGGAGTTTGTAAGCGCATAACTGTTGCCGTTTCTGATATTACTTCTGAAGCCTCTAAGGTGTGGTGCCTGTACTTTGAAGGAGGTATTTGCATCACTCGGTACTGGAATGTTTTCTTCTGCGGAAGCACCTATCCATCCTTCTACGCCACCGAGGTAGTAGACTACTCTCTGACTCCCAAATGAAGTCGCTGCCGTTGCTCTTAATGCCAGTACTGCTCGCTTAAAGATAGGGATGTAATGTCTTGCATCCATGCCGATAACTGTAGTCAAGGCGGTATGAGGATCTATATTCAATCCGTCTACAAGATCCAGGTCAAACTCATTGATAACCTCTACATAAGCCTTTGCTCTCGAGCCATTAAGAATATTCAGACTGACCTCGTAGGAATTATCGAAGACATACTCTGTCTTAAGACTCAGTCTCTTCTCAAAAGTAAAATCACTTTCGAATGAAGTCTGTTCTGTCGCTTGCAGAAAAAACTTATCAAATCTCAAGGAACCCGTAAATCTTATGGACTGATAAACATCAAAAGGATACTTCAGTCTATAAAGCCCCAAGAAGGTTCTTCTCTTTTCTCTTTGCTCAGGAGGGCCTACATTTTCTGCCACCGAATTTTCTGTCTCACTGTAGAAGGCGATACGCTTATCCCACAGACGTTTGTTGTCATCTAAAGTGATAAAGTATTCGTATCCAGTAAAGGTAGTCGGAATTCTGAGCCCGACATTTATGCTATAATCTTCTAGGAGATCTTTTATGACGCCTTTAAATAAAATGCCAGTCGGTTGTGCATTGAGTTCTTTGTCATCACCTGTGTAACTTTCCAGTCCTTCGAAAAGTACTGTGTTGTCCAGCTTTGTAATGAAGTCATCCAGACGGAATCGTTCTCTAGATGCGCTAGAACGCATAGGCTCAAACCTGACGATACGTTTTCCATCAAGGTAACTTCCAGAATAGTAGTCCTTAAAGTACTTTTCGAACATGCTGCTGGAAAACTGTTCATTCTGAGTTTGTTCTACTGGTTTCAGGTTTTCTGGATCATCAAATGGACTCTGAAACTTCATGCCTTCTGTAGCGGTGATAGGGTTTTCATCATTTGGCAAAAAGGGAATGAGTACCTCGTTTTCCTCTTTTTGTTTTTCATGTGCCAGCTGGGTCTTGAATGCTCTCTTCTTGCTTACCGTCTTTAAGTCATCTTGGACATTGACATAATTACCCTTGTAATAATAATTGTAAAAGTGATGTGGAGACCCCGGTACTGTATGATGATGAATAACATTTCTTTCCAGATTAGTTTTACTTACTATCTCCTTAGTCTTTAAGTCTAAGGTGTAGATGTTGTCTATTCCAGAGTGACCATGTATAAAGGATATCTCATCTGCGGCACTTTGGAAAGCTTGTCTTTCGCTGATGTGTTTGGTTTCGGTGAGTTGGATTACAGGAGAGTCCATTTCAAAACCCTTCATTATAAATAGGTCAAAGTTTGCAACCGGAAGGATAGTGTCTAGTTTTTCTTTCCCCACATATTGTGATGGCCTATTAGACCTAAAGAGAATAGCTGGTCTGTTTTCATAAGTTATTACAGAAGCCTCTAGGTCATCATAGAAATCATCAGTGATTCTGGTGTGGTGTCTGTTTTCTGATTTGTATATATAGAGATCAGAGTAGCCGTCGGTTGTGGCAGACATCAGATACTGATCGGCGGTAATGTAATCCAGGCTGTATATTCTCTGGAAATTGGTTGTCATATCAGTAAGTTCTTCTTCCTGATTTTTGACATCTATAACTTTGAGTTTTACTATATCTCTTTTTTCGTATACGACTGACAGTTCGGGATAATTTGGATGCCAAGCAATCAGTGGGTAGTTGTAGTCTGGTTCCTGAAATATATTTTTGTATCCTATTTTCAGAACAGTTCGCTCTTCCTCTGTTTCCAGATCTCTGACGACCACTCTGGTTTTACTTCTGTCATTAGTCACATAGGCAAGATGTCGTCCATCTGAACTTAAGCGATACTTGCTAACAGGAACACCTTTTTTGTTTTTTAGTTTGACAAGATTTAGGTCTTCAGTTTCTGTAACCTGGCCGTTTTCCAGACGATAGTAATTTTGATAAAAAGTAGACCACTCAGCAAGCAAGTCAGAATATTCCACTCCGAGAATAAAAAGAAAACTATTTTCTAGATTTCTACTTATTCTAGTGAGATAGATAATATTAGGAATAGTGGAACTACCATATTTTTGCTCAATGTAATTCCAGAGACTATGTCCTGCGGCACGCGGGTGATGGTCAGCAAATTTTTCAAAATCATGAAAATCCTCATTAGTCATCAGATCTCTGATCTCGTCTTCTATGTATCTGTCCCAGTTAGAACCTGCAAAGGCAACAAGACCATCGCTAAACCAAGGTGGTAGATTCAGTAAAATGGCGTTTTGTACCACCTCCTGAATGTTGCTGCCAAAGAGAATAGAATTCATGTATACTTGGGCAATACCTTTTTTGACTTGGGTTCTCAGATGTTGGTGGTTGCCATCAAAATAGACCATGATTTTATTGCCGTCTACCTTTGTGGTTTTGGACTGATTGGTAAAGGCCGATTCTGCACCTATGTTGGATTGTTTGAGGTCAGACTGGTCAGTGTAGACAATGACCTCTATTTTTCTACTTAGTGTATGCTCCAGATTTTTCTGTATCTCCTCGTGATCTAGTTCTGCTAGCTGAATGACTGGTTGTGCGATACTTCTTCCTTTTCCATACCAGTAGGTAACAAAGTTTTCAGTTTCATATCTGGCCCAGTTATAATGGTCGTCATGATGCTGGACCCTGTTCTTCCCAAATTCAGTGACAATAGACTGACTACTCAGTGCCAAAGCACTGCCTAGAATGAGGGTGATAACTGTAATTAAGTTCCTAAGCATATGTAACTGTGAAAAATAAGCCTTTTTGAGAATATTCAGGGCAAATAAGAGGGTTTCGATTCAGACAATTTCTGGTTTTACGACATAAGTCTATTTTTACAACTCATTTTTTTAAAGAATAGCCATATGAACGTTGCTTCCTTTGTCTTTAGTGCTTGGGCCGAAAACACTTATATCCTTTACGATGATAGCAAGGAATGCTGCATTGTAGATCCAGGCTGTAATGACGATTCTGAACGACAGACTTTAGTAGAATTTATAGAATCTAATGGTCTAAAGCCTGTAAAGCTGGTCAATACGCATTGCCATATAGATCATATCCTCGGTAATAAATATGTCTCCGAAAAGTATGATTTACCCTTGGTTGCTCACAGGGGCGAGAAGGTTGTGCTAGACAACATGGTGTCTGTTGCTGTAATGTATGGTACCCACTATGACAAGAGCCCTGACATTTCTGAATTCTTGGATGAAGGCGAGTATCTGAGTTTTGGAAACACCAAGCTCGAAGTCTATTTTACACCTGGTCATTCTCCAGCAAGTATTTCCTTCTTTCATCGAGAAACCAAGCAACTCATAGCTGGGGATGTGCTCTTCAAAGGATCTATAGGTCGAACAGATTTGCCTGGTGGCGACTACGATACCTTGATCGCAAGTATAAAAGATAAGTTTTATCCTCTAGGGGACGAGGTCGTGGTGTATAATGGTCATGGGCCGACTACGACTATAGGAGAAGAGCGGAGGAGTAATCCTTTTTTGGTTTCTTAATAGTTACAAATGATGGATTGAGGAGATTAAATTGAATAAATTTGATTTATGCGTTCTATTTTCTTTTTTATTCTGATTTTAAATGCATGTGAAGTACTTTCTCAAACTAGTTGGGAAATATATTCAACAATATATGAAGTAGAAGAGATAGGATTCAATGATGATATGGTATATGTCTGTCATCGAGGAGGTTTTGCAATAATTGATCAAATTACTGGTCAAGAAATTATTTACAATACTGGTAATAGTAG
>CAYNJK010000247.1:0-5172 GCA_964397575.1 uncultured Saprospiraceae bacterium | reverse complement strand
ATATAATAGTCAAAGGAGAAACTCTAGAAGGCATTATAGATTTCGGAGACATCGCATATAGTCCATTGATTTATGAAGTGGCTATTGCCTTGACTTATATTATGATGGCCAATGAAGAAGATCCATTTGAAAAGGCAAAAGCCTTCTTACAAGGATACCATAAAATACTACCTTTAGAACAAGAAGAAATAGAGCTATTACACATTCTTATACCTTCAAGGTTATGCGTTTCTGTTTGCAATTCAGCAGAAAAAAAAGCGAATGGAGATGATACAGAATATGTCTTAATAAGTGAAAAACCTGCTTGGCAGTTATTACACAAATGGCTTGCTATAAATCCACTCTGGATCAAAAATTACTTTCTAAGCGCATTGGATTTAGAAACAGAAGTACCTGAATTAGATCCTCTATTAAATAAACGAGAGGTCCATACTGGCAGATCACTCTCTACTAGCTATCGGCAGCCAATATATATGACTAGCGCTGCTTTCCAATACATGTATGATAACTTAGGCAACACCTACCTAGATGCATATAATAATATTGCACATGTCGGTCATTGTCATCCTCGTATTTCCAAAGCAATCACTAGTCAAATAAGAAAACTCAATACAAACACCAGATACCTCTACCCTCAACTAGGGGACTATGCAGCAGCTCTAACCAAGACGATGCCCAGTTCCCTTACCAAAATATTCTATCTTAATTGTGGAAGCGCTGCATCAGACTTGGCAGTGAGAATTGCGAAAACGCATACACAAAATAGCGCTGTAGCTATTCTCAAACATGGTTACCATGGAAATACACAAGCTGGCATTGCAATAAGTGATTACAAACACAGTGGCAAGGGTGGCAAGGGTAAACCTGACAATATCATCACTTTACCTTTGCCCAAGGAATACAATGGTCTGTTCCCTAACGGTATAGTATATGCACAAGATGCCATCACCATTATAAGTGCCGAAATAAGCAAGGGCAACATTCCTGCTGCCCTCATTGTAGAACCTATATCGGGTTGCGGCGGACAGGTCCCGTTAGCGCCAGACTATCTAAAAACACTGGCACCATTTCTGAAAAAACATGAAATCTTACTTATTGTGGATGAGGTCCAAGTAGGTTTTGGACGCTTAGGCAATTACTTCTGGGGTTTCGAAATGCATGATATTATTCCTGACATGGTGATTACGGGTAAGTCCATGGGCAATGGTCACCCTGTCGCAGCTGTAATTACGTCAGAGAAACTTGCCGACAGCTTCGCAAATGGGATGGAATTTTTCAGCTCCTTTGGTGGCAACCCCGTGTCCTGCACGGTTGCAATGGAAGTCCTTAATATTATCAAAGAAGAGGGCTTACAAGAAAATGCAAAGAAAGTTGGCGCTTATCTTCGTGAGGGCTTGCAAAGGTTACAAGAAGAACATGACAGCATCACTGATGTCAGAGGTACTGGTTTATTTCTCGGCATAGAATTCACTGATAAAGAAGGCAATCCTAATTCAGCAATGGCTGACACAATAAAGGAAGAACTCAAACAGCGATTTATTCTAGTAGGTACAGACGGCCCACATAATAATGTCATCAAGACGAAACCACCATTGTGCTTTAGTAAGAGTAATGCTGAACATTTTTTGCAGCAATTTAAAAGAGCACTAGAACACCGCAGTAAGAACTCTTAGACTAGCCACCACATAAGGTTACGATATAACTGATTGCATTTTCGTAACCCAACTTACCAGCCATACGCATATCGGCACAGGCCTCATCTGTTTTCTCCAGTTGCAATTGCACATTGGATCGGTTATAAAAAGCTTCTGCGTACTCAGGCTCTTGCTTGATTACATGACTAAGATCTACCAATGCTTCATTCCACTGTTCCAATTGCATATAGGACAAAGCTCGGTTATAATAATTTTTATAATCTGTATCCAGTGCTATAAGTGCAGTGTGATCTGCTACAGAAGCTGAATAGTCTTTTTTCCTGAGACTTATATTGGCTTTGTTCTTTAAGGCTGAGGTGTTTTCAGGATAAGCTGCGACAAAATTATCAAAGGCCACATAAGCTTCTTCTAGCTGCTTACTCTTGAGCAGGCTCATGGCTTTGTAATAGAGTCCTTTTTCATTGGAAGCCTCCTGCTCTAATAATTGTTCTGCGAGCATGATGCTTTTATCATAAGCACTGGCTTTGTATTCCAATTTCATTTTTTCTGTAATTGCTGGCTTGTAATTATTGTCTTCTTTTATTGCCAGACCGAAAGATTGGTTGGCGAGCTTGGCTTCACCAGTTTTTAGATAACAAACACCTAATTGGTAGTAGATCTTCTCATCAGCACCATCTTTGGCAATAGCATCTTGAAAATCTGCAATAGCTCTATCGTAATTCTCGTCTTGCATCTGTATTTTGGCGCGGTAGTAATAGACTTTACTTAGAGAAGGGTCTGATTTTAATGCTCTTGAGAAACTTTTTATAGCGTCTTCGTTGCGCTCCATATTCATCAGGCAATAGCCTGCGTAGTAGTGAGCTTTGGCGTTATCTGGATCTAGTTTTAGGCACTTTTTGAAATCTACGGCCGCAGCTTTGAGGTCTTTGAGTTGTAATTTGGAAATGCCTCGACTGTAATAAGATTGTGCATAGAGGGGGTCTATAGCGATGGCGCTGGAATAATGCTGGATAGCTGATTTATGATCTTTTTCTTTGGCTGCCGCAACACCTTTATTATAAGCCTCTACAGTCTCAACAGACTGACTTACAAGCAGTTGGGATATAAACAATAAACAGCATAAAGAGGTTATCTTACTAAGTAGTCTCATAAAGTTGAATTTGTAAGGTGAGGGAGTTGGCACTGCAAAAGTAGTGTAAAAACGTAGTTCACACCTGCATTTAGTATTTTAGCCATCATATTATTCTGTTAAGGAAACAAACACAGTAAAAACAAAATTGCCAGATAAATTAAAAATAGAAGCCGACAAGCAGGCGGCGGATAGAAAAGAAGACCATATAGAAATGGCGCTCATTTCTGGAATGCCGTTAGATCAGGCTGACAATAGATTCAGCTATGAACCTATCTTGTCCGGCCATTATACACAAGATCTGGACCTGTCTAGCACTATCTGTGGAAAAACCATGCAATATCCGATATGGATTTCTAGCATGACCGGTGGAACTGAAAAAGCCAAAATCATAAACTATAATCTTGCAAAACTATGTGGTGAATATGGACTAGGCATGGGTCTGGGCTCTTGTAGACAACTACTGTATGAAGACAAGCGCCTGTCAGAATTTGATGTGAAGGCACTGATGCCTGATAGTCCCCTACTGATAAACCTAGGTATCGCACAAGTAGAAGAGCTGGTCGCAAAGGGTGAGCTTTCTGTAATTACAAGGCTTATCTCAAAACTTTCTGCAGATGGGCTCATCATTCATATCAATCCTCTACAGGAGTGGTTACAACCTGAAGGAGATCGTATTATGACTGCTCCTCTAGACACAATAAAGGCTGTACTGGCTGAGGCAAGCTACCCTATTATGGTCAAAGAGGTCGGGCAGGGTTTTGGCAAAGCGAGCTTAGAGGCCTTACTGCAATTACCACTGGAAGCCGTAGAGTTGGCAGGATTTGGGGGTACTAATTTTTCTAAGTTGGAACTGATGCGCTCTGATCAACTGCGAACAGAAAGTTTTTCTTCAGTGCTCAGACTGGGGCATTCTTGCGACGAAATGTTAGGCTATATAAATGCAATAGTCAGTGCTAAAAAAGTGTCATTAAAAACAAAAAAAATCATCTTTTCTGGTGGCATCAAAGGGTTCCTGGATGGCTACTATTATATGAAAAGTTGCAAATTGCCTTCAATCTATGCACAGGCCAGCAGCTTTCTGAAACATGCTCTAGAATATGATGATCTGGCTCGATACGCAAAACTACAAATTGAAGGACTACAGATGTCTCATGCGTTATTAAGATTGAAAGAATAATTTTGTATCTGAATGGATAACGAGCATAAAACAATAAGTGGCTTTTCCAAGCTCTCTAAAAGAGGTAAGATAAAGTGGATAGTCCAGAACTTCTATAAGGAACCTGACAAGGTCATGTCAGAGCTTATGAGCTATTGGCATTCCAATGAGGAGCAACAAAAAATCCTGGATAATTTCAGTGAGAACACCATCAGTAACTTCCCTATGCCTTTTGGTGTTGCACCAAATTTTATCATAGATGAGCGCCCGTACTGTGTACCCATGGTTATCGAAGAGAGTTCCGTAGTAGCCGCAGCCTCTGCAGCAGCTAAGTTCTGGATGAAAAGAGGTGGGTTCAAAACCGAGATTATCTCTACTAAAAAACTGGGTCAGGTTTCCTTTGTGTGGGCAGGCAACAAAGCAAAGTTAAAGACGCATTTTCCTGCCATCAAGCAAAAGCTGATCAAAGAATGCTTCAATATTACAAGCAACATGATCAAAAGAGGTGGGGGAATCATGGATATAGACCTGATAGACTTTACTTCTGAGCAGCCAGGGCTGTATCAGCTGAAAGCGGCTTTCGAAACTTGTGATTCAATGGGTGCCAATTTTATAAATACTTGCCTAGAGCAATTCAGTCGCTCACTGATTCACTATTTCGAGAGTAACGATGACTTCCGTGATGAAGAAAAGAAGGTAAATATCATCATGTCTATCCTTTCTAACTATACGCCTGAATGTCTGGTAAGGGCTTGGGTAGAATGTCCCGTTTCTGAATTAGGTAAGTTTCCAAGTGGTATGTCAGCGGAGACTTTTGCTGAAAAATTTGAAATGGCAATAAAAATTGCTGAAATAGATCCATACAGAGCTACTACTCACAACAAAGGTATCTTTAATGGTATAGACTCAGTTGTAATCGCTACGGGTAACGACTTTAGGGCCATAGAGGCTTGTGGCCATACTTATGCATGTAGAAATGGTAAGTATGAGAGTCTTTCGCATTGCGAGTTAAAAGATGGTCACTTCAAGTTCTGGTTGGACTTACCCTTGGCAGTAGGAACAGTAGGTGGACTAACTTCATTGCATCCTATCGCTAAGCGGTCTTTGGAATTATTAGAAAACCCTAGTTCTGGAGAACTTATGCGTATCATAGCTGCTACTGGGTTGGCTCAAAATTTCTCGGCTATCAGATCCTTGATTACGACAGGTATCCAGCAAGGACATATGAC
>CAYNJK010000246.1:0-5184 GCA_964397575.1 uncultured Saprospiraceae bacterium | reverse complement strand
GGGTGGTGTCCGTATTGTAACTTAGAACTAAAAGCTTTCCAGAAAGCCTTACCCGCCTTCAGTGCCAAAAGTGTTCAGCTCATCGCCATAAGTCCAGAACTCCCTGACCACACCGCCACCACTTCAGAAAAAAATGAGCTCACCTTCCATGTCTTATCTGATGTCAATAACGACTTAGCCAAGCAGATGAATTTACTCTATGAACTTCCCAAAGAATTGGTCGACCTCTATCTCAAGTTTGGTATCAATCTAGAAACCAGCCAAGGCAACACAGCCAATAGCCTACCCATAGCTGCAACCTATATAGTCGAGCAGGATGGAAAGATATCCTATGCCTTCTTAGAGGAAGATTATAAGTTACGGGCAGATCCGGAGGAGGTGTTGAGGGAGTTGTAGTTCTATATCAATAGTAAATTAAGTCACCAGTTCTAACATTAGGTAATTACCCTTCAAAAACCTATTTTCACAAACGCCAATTTTTGTCTAACTACTTAATATGTAATGCGACTTCATTTCTCCACTTCCTTTGGTTTTGATAACGTTTACCCTAAGCTGGTGTCGAAGTCAGGAACTGCAATCCACGGGCAGCTACAGGTAGGCGTGAAGGGTTTATTGGAATGGTTTGAAATGCATCTGGGCCTAGGCAGAGAAGATACCTCGGATTTATTAAGGATAAGTCAATATAAGAAAGCCCTAAGTAAAGCCCTCATAGAACAGCCTACACTCTATATCGTTAACTCATACAAAGTCGATGCTTGGGGCACTGCCAAGCAACTACTTAGATGGCGAGATGAGCTCACCTTGGCTTTATGGGATTTTGATTGCGATGACAAAGGAATGCAAAGGCTGTACACCTTGTCCATCATTGAAGACTTTGTGCAAGAGCTGCCCGCTGGGGTCAATGACAGATGGAGGTCCATCTTGGAAGCTATAGAGCAAAAGAAGGATTTGCCCTTTCTCGAGACTGTAACAATTTATGAGCCTGAAGCTACCTTCAATCCATTCTTTATCAAGTTAGTAAGTACCTTACAGAACTGTGGTGTTCAGATCATTTTTAAAGCGCCTTCCTATAAAGCGCCTTCCTACAAATCTAATAAGTCAGACCTAGATATATTTAAATCCAAGCTCCTCGGCCAAGCCAAAACCAATAAGGCTGTTCCCCATAACGACGGTAGTCTCACCCTTATAAAGGCAGATAATGCAAAGCTTATCGCTGAAGCCCTCTCAGCACAGCTCAAGCTAAACCCAGGGCTAAACCCCCTGCTCATCATTCCGGACTCTGGAGAATTACTGGAACAGGCTATGATTAATAAGGGCTTGCCAGCGATGGGCTATACCGCGACTTTCGAGAATGGAGCGCTCAGTCAATTACTTATTCTGATGAGTTTGTTCTTATGGGAACCTCTTGATCCAGAGAAACTGATACAATTTCTAAGTATCCAAGTTGCGCCAGTAGATAAGGCATTGCGTGCTAGGTTGGCACAAGCATACGCTAGAACGCCAGGTGTTGGGAATGATGAATGGACAAAAACCATTGATAAATACAAAAAGCAATATCCTAAAAGTGCTGATAAGACACAACAGAAATTGGATCTATGGTTTGCAAGGCAGAGCTGTCCTATAAAGGAAGGGGCACCGGCCACTACTATCATAAATCTTTATACTGATCTCAAAAAGTGGGCTGATACCTATGGTTCACAATTAGGCGATGAAGACAATAAGGCCAACGCATTAAAACAGCTATCCAGTCAATGCCGTACGCTTATCCAAGTCATAGAGTCAGAACAAAAGGGCGAAACATTGATAGATGCAGTGGCTTTGACTAAGTGGATAGAAGAGCTATCATCTTTCAGCCATTCCAAAGCGCACCAAGCAGAGCTGGGCTCGTATAGTCATGTTTCTAGCCCTGCTGTCATCAGTGATACCGTGGATGCAATCGTCTGGTGGAATTTTCTGGAGTCGGTGAATCCCTTAGCACATACTGCCAACTGGTCAGCGACAGAAATGCAGGTACTCTCTGGGGCCCATATACATACCGCTAAGATGAAACTCGATCTGTGGTATTGGGAATTATGCAATGGAATACTCAGTTGCGATAAGCAGCTCATACTCTGTATTCCTGAGAAGTCGAAAGGTGAACCTTCTAAGGTCAATCAACTATACTATGATCTAGAGGCCACCTTTACGGAATTGAATTCTCTGACGACAGATATCGATATCAACAAGTCACAAAGTCTACTCGGCAAGAAAATAGCGACGACAACTTTTCCAGCTAAATCTTTGCCCCAGAGGCAGGCAGCGTGGCAGCTCAGTTCTACGCAATCGCTGGAAAAGAGAGAACAAGAGTCCTACAGTAGTTTGTCAAAATTGTTTTTTCACCCTTATGCCTATGTGCTAAAGTACCTCCTGAACATCAAGCCTAAAGAGATTCCTCAGCTCACCATCAGCCCACTGCTGCTGGGTAATCTAACACATGATACAGCTGAAGCCTTGTGGGGAGACAAAGAGCTGCTTAATTATGATGCTGAAAAATTAACCACGGAAGTCCATCGGGTCTTGGAAGAGAATATCCAGAAGTCAGGTATCATACTGCTGATGCCAAAGAATAAAACTTCCCTACAAGAATATCGAGACAAGGCCGCCAAGTCTCTTTTGCATTTGATAAAAATAATTAAAGACAATGGATGGACCGTTTTGGAATCTGAGCAGAAACATACTTTAGCTGGGGTACTGCCACTACAAGGATTTGTCGATTTGGTACTTCAACGGAATAATAAAGGAAATAAAGAGATTGCCATAGTAGATTTGAAGTGGGGTGGGGCTTCCAGTAGACGACTAGAGCTCATCGAGGAACGGGAATTACAGTTGATAATCTATGATAGATTGCTCAAGCAAAAAGACCGACGTATCCATCTCCACTACTACATCATTTCCAGTAACAAGATGCTGGGACGTAATAATGCTGCTTTTGCCGAGACCATTACGATTGATCTTACAGAGGAAGAACTGACACATCGCAAAGCCATCTGGGACAAGATGGTCAACACTTATAAACTGAGATGGGAGCAGATAGCAGAGGGAGCATTGGAAGTGGGGGATGGAATGTTTGTTTCAGAAATAGAAGGATGCAAAGAATTGTATAGTCATGAGGAAGCGTATGAAAATTATCTGAAGATTCTGGTCAAAGCCAATAAGAAAGAGGAAGACAAATATTCAGACTATAATAATTTCATCGGGGCCATATGAAGTATCCAGAAATTATATCAGCCTCGGCTGGCTCAGGTAAGACTTATACCATCACAGAATTGATTTATGAATTGGTCAATGAGGGCCAAGTCACTGCTGATAAAATCATAGCCACAACTTTTACCATCAAAGCTGCCCAAGAGCTCAAAGGTCGGATACGTGAGAAGCTCATCGCAGGAGGCAAGACACGAGAGGCCAACCAGATGAACGAAGCCCTCATAGGGACGATCAACAGTGTCTGCTTGAAATTACTGAAGAAATTTGCTTTTGAGGCAGGGCTTTCTCCTGACCTCAAAACCATGGATGAGAACGATCAGAAAGTGATACTGAGAGAATTGATCGGTAATGTGCTAGATGATGATTTTACGGAGTTGGCATTAAAGCTGGGGCAAGCGGAGAGTAGTAATTTTTACTTTCCAGGCACCCCTTACTTGGATCAAATAGAGGCCATTATCTTGCAGGTCAAGGTGAATGATATAGCTGAGGAAGACCTAGACTCTTTTGGAGAGGATTCTGTGAATGAGTTTTTTGAGTTGTTTCCTAAGAAGACCAAGAAGCATGAACCTGTTAGAAAAAAGATCATCACTCTTTTGAAACAAGGAATACAGCACGCCAAAACCTGTGAGCATAGTGCTGGCTCTAAGAAGGACTTGACCAAACTTCAAAGCATCCTGGATAATCTCAAGAACGATAATTTTACTTGGGCTGAGTGGATAAGCTTGAAGAAGAAAATATTGGCAGCCAAGTATCTGCCAGAGAATTTTATACCTGATTTGGACGAGCTGGTCGGTGACCTCACTGCAGATCTACAGTTCCGAGAAGACTACGGTCGTTATGTCAAGCGCTGCTTTATTTATGCCAGAGAAGTCATTGCCGCTTACAATAGTTATAAAGAAAAGAGAGGCTTACTCGATTTTGCAGACCAAGAAGCACTACTCTACAAGCTACTCAAAGAGAATCAATCTGTCCGTGACTATCTGTCCAAGGCTTATGAGCTCGTTGTCGTCGATGAGTTTCAAGATGTCAGCCCACTGCAATTGGATATCTTTCTTAGACTCACCCAACTGACCCAGCGCAATGTCTGGGTAGGTGATCCGAAGCAAAGTATCTATGCTTTCAGAGGCGCTGACCCACAGCTGATGCATAGCGTGGTATCAGAGATTCCGGTGGAGCAGCGCAAGCAATTAGAGTTTTCTTACCGTTCCAGAAAGCCCCTGGTAGAATTCACCAATGCGATTTTTGCAACAGCTTTCAGTGAGACTATGGCAGAGTCTGCCATCGTGTTGGACCAGGCACCTAAGGATCGTACACATAGACAAGAAAATGAAGAAGAACTGTTTGAGCCAGCGATAAACTATTGGAAAATCACTGGGCAAGGAAGAGGCGCTACCATTCCCAAATCACTTGCCACCCTCGCTCAAAGAATCAAGCAATTGCTTGCCCAGGAAATACAGGTCTTTGATAAGCACACTAGTAGCTACAGACCAGCCACCTATGGAGACATCTCCATCTTATGCAGATCGAATGTACGCTGTCAAGAAATCGGGCAAGCGCTTACCGCTGCAGGTCTACCTGTTGCTACTTCTGGCTTTGGTCTCATAGCAGAGGCGGAGATTGTTTTTGTTTCGGCCGTATTGAAATTACTTGTTTTTCCTGGCGATACGCTGGCCAAAGCCGAAGCGCTGCTGTATGCACATTATGGAGGAGATCAAGAAGCCTTGCTCAATGACCGTCTGAATGCTGAAGATAGCTATGTATGGCAGAAAGAGAACCCCTTGCTCACTAGGCTAGACACAGTAAAAGAAAAACTCCATAATCTGCCGCCTGCTCGGACCATCGAGACCTTGGTTCAAGCCTTGGAGCTAGAACAATTATTTGTCTCTTGGGGCAATCTCAATCAGAGACTGGCCAATGTAGATGCCCTCATAGCTCATGCAG
>CAYNJK010000245.1:0-5191 GCA_964397575.1 uncultured Saprospiraceae bacterium | reverse complement strand
CCCTATACAGAAACTTTCACAGTAAATGGTGTAAAGTTTTCTTTTCATCCTGCAGGACATCTTATAGGATCTGCCCAGATACGTGTAGAACACAGAGGGGAAGTGTGGGTAGCATCAGGTGACTACAAAACCTATGATGACAAAATAAGTACTGCGTTCGTACCCGTTAAGTGTCATACCTTCATAACAGAATCTACTTTCGGCTTACCTATCTATCAGTGGGAACCTCTGGAGCTTACCATAGCTAAGATTAATGCCTGGTGGACAAAAAATCAATCTGAGAATAGACCTAGTATCCTTACAGCTTACAGCTTAGGAAAAGCACAAAGCATTTTACATAACTTAGATAAGAGGATCGGTCCTATATACTGCCATGGAGCTATTCAAAAAATGAACAAAGTCCTCATAGAAGCAAAGCTTTTCGATGTAGACACTTTAGCTGTCACTGCTAATAACGAAGACTATAACAAAGCGCTTATACTTACCCCACCCTCTGGTCTGAACAGCAGTTGGTCCAAAAGATTTAAAAATGCTACTACTGCTTCCGCCTCAGGATGGATGATGTTACGAGGTATGCGGAGGCGCAGATCGGTAGACCAGGGATTTGTATTAAGCGATCATGCTGACTGGAAAGGATTGCTAGAGGCCATTGCTGACACAGGAGCTTCCAGAGTGATCGTTACACATGGTTACCAAGACAGCTTTACCGCTTATTTATCTGAGCTAGGATATGAGGCGCAATCAGAGAAAACCTTATTTGAAGGAGAAAATGTTGATACCAACGTTACTAAAGAGCAAATACCTAAGTCATAATTTCAAAAATTCGTATTCTATACAACTATAACATTGCAGCTATTTTCTGAACTATACAGAGCTCTAGACAGCACCACCAGTACCAATGCTAAAGTCACAGCTTTGGTAGACTACTTTTCCGCTGCAGAAGATAAAGATGCACTTTGGACCATTGCCCTTTTTACTCACAAAAGACCGCGCCGTACTATAAAGACCTCCCTCCTAAGAGTTTGGGCGGCAGAAGCAGCAGCCATTCCTCTTTGGCTATTTGAAGACAGCTATCATGTTGCTGGTGACCTAGCAGAAACAATGGCTCTTATAGTTCCAAAATCTACTAGTAGTTCCGATAAAACACTGACTACATGGATAAATGAAATCATAGCGCTTAAAGAAAAGGAAGATGCAGACAAGAAAGCTTTTATACTAGCTGCTTGGAATCAACTTGATTTTACAGCAAGATTTTTATTCAATAAATTGATTACTGGAGGATTCCGATTAGGCGTATCAAAAAAACTGATAACCAATGCCTTGGCTAAACATTTACAGAAAGAAGAATCAGAAATTGCTCACAGATTGATGGGCAATTGGAATCCTGACTCTGTGAGTTTTGGAGAGTTGTTACTGAGTGATGATTTTGACCAGCAGAAAGCTAAACCCTACCCTTTTTATTTGGCTTATCCCCTAGAGGATTCTGTAGAGTCTCTAGGTGAGGTAAGTGCTTGGCTGGCCGAGTATAAGTGGGATGGTATCCGAGGTCAAATTATAAAACGTGAGGGTGAGATTTTCGTATGGTCTAGAGGAGAAGACTTGGTCAATGACAGTTTTCCTGAATTCCAAGAATTGGGAAAACTAGCAGAAGATGGTTTTGTGCTAGATGGTGAGATCGTCATCATGCAGGAGTCAGGGATAGGCAGTTTTCAGGACTTGCAATCTAGACTAGGAAGAAAAACGGTATCGAAGAAAAAGCTCCGGGAGTTCCCAGTTAAAATGATAGTCTATGACTTGTTGGAATGGAAAGGTAGTGACCTCAGACAGTTTTCCCAACTAGAAAGGAGGCAATTGCTAGAATCGTTTATGCACTCTGCGCCTTCTGTCTTACAACTATCAGAAGCAATTTCTTATAACTCGTGGGAGGAACTGAAGCAAATCAGGGAGTCTGCCAGATCCAAAGCTGCTGAAGGGCTGATGCTAAAATCTATGCATGGTCCTTACCAGATAGGAAGAAAAAAAAGCGGCTGGTGGAAATGGAAGCTAGACCCTTACACCATAGATGCCGTACTCTTATATGCGCAAAGAGGACATGGTCGTCGAGCTAATCTATATACCGACTACACCTTTGCAGTCTGGAATAAAGAAGATCAGTTAGTACCATTTGCAAAAGCCTATTCTGGACTGACAGATACAGAATTTAAGGAAGTGACTAAATATGTCAATGCCAACACCATAGAAAGATTCGGCCCAGTAAGAAGTGTGGTCCCTAAACTGGTGTTCGAACTCGCCTTCGAAGGCATCAGTATAAGCAAACGACATAAGTCTGGAGTTGCACTGCGGTTTCCAAGGGTACTTAGGTGGCGCAAAGACAAACAGGCCGAGGAAGCCAACAGACTCTCCGATCTTCTAGCATTGCTCTAGTCTGGATACCGCCTCTTACCTTATCAGTGCCAATTTGTGGACTATAAAGCGAGGATTTTTTAACATTATAATCACAAACTGGATGCGTTAAACGTATATAATATAAATATAATATGTTTACATTCGCAGCTTTAAACTAAGAACTCTATTAGATAATGATTCCAACGGAAGAACTAAACAGATTGCTATCCCAAGCAACCAAACAAATAGAGACTTTTACCAAAAAGCAATTGAGCTTTGATAATCATACAGAATTAGCAGAATTATATTTTACCAGAGCTGATATACATATGGCGATGAAAAACTATTGTGCCGCTCTGAATGATTATGAAATCTGTCTTGACTACGATGCCTACTTCTATGAGGCCGTCACCAGAATGGATAAGATCATAGAAATCATGTTGCCTATCTCTCTTTAAGTCAGTTAATTTTTCCTTAGAAGGCTAGACTATTGCCTAAATACTTTTCATAGGAGACTCCAAGTGTATTAAAGTACGGCTTGCCAAAATGTTCTGTAAAGGATGAAAGACCCTTAGTAGTAAAATAAGGAAGAATCATACTCCAGACAATCTTTTCCCAAGAGACATCCTTGTCTCCAGAAAAAGACTTCGTCAATAACCAAAAGTAGGTTATCATCCAGATGCTACGGCTAAGATTATGGTAGACACCAGCAAAGGGTTCTTTTTTCATATTGCCCATCTGAATGGAAATATTGATCATAGACATCTGCGTCTTGATGTTATTATCACGCAGAGATTTGATGAGTTCTGTCACTTTTGGTAGTAAGACAACTTTCTTATCAAAGAAGATAAAGGAATAGTCCAGTTGAATCTTATGGAAGTACTCAGTGGCCTTGTTTAAACTTTGCCAAGAAGGCACAACAACAGAATTCATAAGAGACTGGTCGTACTCTGACTTTAGATTATCTAGGTGCAAATCCAGTAAGATTTCCTTATCCGAAAAGTGATAAGTTAGGTTGCCTCTACTGATTCCAATAGTCTGAGCAATCTGATACAGCGATGCAGCAGCATAGCCGTGCTGATTGAAATACTTTCTGCTTTCTTCTATGATTTTCTCTCTGGTTGTCAAGCTTTTAGTTTAATAACGCCTCTTTAGAACAACAATCGCCACTATATCATTATTAGTCAATATTAACTAATTTTTATACAAAATTATACATGACTAATCAGATACTTAGTATATTGCAAGGTCTTTTATAATATATGCATAACTACAAAGCGCAAGTCGGCCAGCAAACCTATTCTTTATCAGAATCGGATGTCCAATCTTTAGATCTTGTAAATAAGGCTGGAAGCTATCACCTTCTGGATCAAGATGAAAAATTCGAGATAAAACTTATCAGCTCCAAGGGCAAAACCATTGTCCTCAAAGTCAATGAAGCTTTCTATACGATAGAGATCTCTGATGAAGTAGATCAAATGGTACAGCACATGGGACTGGACAAACCAGCAGAAGTCAAGATGACTGATGTAAAGGCACCGATGCCTGGACTCATACTTGACATTTTGGTGGAGCCCGGAAGTACTGTGTCACTCGGCGACCCTCTACTTATATTAGAAGCCATGAAAATGGAAAATGTGCTCAAGGCTGTAGGAGAAGGTGTCGTACAATCTATAGAAAAGGTCAAAGGAGATACCGTAGAAAAAAATGAGATCATAGTAATAATGGAGTAAGGAAACGATGAAGACCATATCTAAAATACTAGTTGCAAATAGAGGAGAGATTGCCTTACGTGTCATGAAAACTGCCCGCAAAATGGGCATAGCAGTGGTCGCCGTATACTCAGAAGTAGATAGGTCCTCACCACATGTACTCTATGCCGACGAAGCGGTAAGCTTGGGGCCAGCACCTTCATCAGAGTCCTATCTGGTAATAGATAAAATTATAGCAGCGGCAAAAAGCACTGGTGCAGATGCTATACATCCAGGCTATGGTTTTCTCAGCGAAAATGCTGGTTTTGCTCAAAAGCTAGATGAGGCAGGTATCATATTTATCGGACCTGGCATAAGAGCCATTACAGTTATGGGTAGTAAGCTAGCAGCTAAAGAAGCGGTAAGTGACTACAACATTCCCATGGTTCCTGGAACTGACGAAGCCATAACTGACATACCTGCTGCCAAAAAGCTAGCAGCTGGCATAGGCTACCCTATCTTAGTCAAAGCTTCTGCAGGAGGTGGTGGTAAGGGCATGAGGGTTGTGGAAAAAGAGTCAGAATTCGTGGAGCAAATGGAGAGAGCCATCAGTGAAGCAGAATCCTCCTTCGGAGATGGAGCTGTATTTATAGAAAAATATGTCACCTCGCCACGACACATAGAAATCCAAGTACTCGCGGATCAGCACGGCAACACTGTTCACCTCTTCGAAAGAGAATGTAGCATCCAACGTAGACATCAGAAAGTTGTAGAAGAAGCACCTTCGGCTGTATTGACCCCAGAGCTAAGAGCAGAAATGGGTGCTGCAGCTGTAAGAGTTGCACAAGCCTGTGACTACGAAGGTGCAGGTACGGTAGAGTTTCTCTTAGAAAACAATAAGCATTTCTACTTTCTAGAAATGAATACAAGACTGCAAGTAGAGCATCCTGTTACAGAAATGATCACGGGAATAGACTTAGTGGAGCAACAGATAAGAGTAGCAAGAGGAGAAAAATTATCCTTTAGCCAGGATGATCTTAGCATAAAGGGTCATGCGCTAGAATTAAGAGTCTATGCGGAAGACCCAATGGATAATTTTCTACCAAGTGTAGGAA
>CAYNJK010000244.1:0-5201 GCA_964397575.1 uncultured Saprospiraceae bacterium | reverse complement strand
TTCTTATAGAGTAGATTCTTACCGTTCTTTACACTGATATAAATATCCTGCAGACCATCATTATCGTAATCCCCTACTGCTACACCACGATTGACCCCTACGACACTAAAGTCAGACTCTGCTGATCTATCTATAAATTTTTGTCCTGTCAAAAAAGAAGCACAAAAAATGACGAAACTTAACGCTAATAATTGCCTCATTAATATCCTTCATTTTGTGTCAGATTCGGATTGGCTGCGATGTCAGAAGAAGGTATCGGAAATACGTCTCTGAATGATTCTGTGGCGCGCCCTTCCTGGACACCTCCTTTCCATTCCCAATGATAGTTGCCATCACTAAACTGTCCGAATCTAATCAGGTCTGTACGTCTATGTCCTTCCCAGTAGAGCTCTCGGGCTCTTTCATCCAGAATTATGTCCAAGTCCAGGTTGGAGCTACTGATAGTACCTCCTATCCCTCCAAAGCCTCTTGCGCGAACTGCATTGAAATATTCAGTGGCTCTTCCCAAGTCTCCTCCTCCTCTTACTATAGCTTCTGCAGCCATCAGATAAAAGTCAGCTAATCTAAAGACCGGAAAATCAGTATCTGGATGCTCCAAATTACTGCCTGGTGTGCCGTCAGAATTTATGTTTTTAAACTTCGTAATAGCGTAACCATTTGTAAACTGTGTGATGTCTTCTATACTCAAGGTCTGACCATCTGTGTGGAAAAAGGGCCTACGATCAAAGCCTCTTTCTTTAATCTGGTAAGTGTAGTCAGGACGATTAGGGAAGAAAAGTATTTCGTAATCCGAAGGTGGGACGGATATGTTGTCTCCATCAAAATCCAAAACACCATCAGCGCCTGTATCCCCATAATTAATTGCCCAATCTGCGTTTGCTCTAAACTTAAATTCTCCAGGACCTAGAGCAACATTTACAACCAAGGCTTGGTTCTCTTCTGACCATTCCATCGGTGTATCTACATCCCAGCCGCCAGGTGTCGCATCTCCTACTATACCAAAATCCGTTTTAGTAATAGAATAAGAATTGTCATTTAAATCCACTTGTATAAAATACAGTCCTTCTTGGTCTATATTAATATTGCTACCATTAGGGTCCAATACGCCGTCAGCATCGTTGTCGCCAAACTTAGGTGCAGAAGCACTCGGTATTTGAGTAATTAAAAACTCACCTGCTTCTGGAAAATACTTATAGCCTTCATAGATTCTATCTGAGTTTACTGAAGAAAGGGCATTATTAGTATCGGAAAAATCAAAATCCTGGAAACTTCCCGGTGTATAAATCTTAGGATAACGTACGGTATTGCCCTCTGTAGCTGCAGAAACTATCCCTCCGATATCTCCAAACTTATCTACTAGCTGCGGTGTAGTTCTGACACCGCCCCAACCGGAGTTGACTCCTGATTCTTGCGGGTCCATGTTGCCACCTATGCCTGCACGTATGATAAAAGTAGTGCCGCCCCACGTTCTGGTTCTTACACCATCAAAGGCGATAGGGAAGATAATCTCCTCGGAAAGATGGTTGTCGGCTAGGAATAAGCGTTGGTAATCTTCATCCAAGGTGTAACCACTACTGATTAGTCTTTCGCAGTAGGCCAGACAGTCGTCCCATCTCGCTTGACCTACATAGACTTCTGCATTGAGATACAGTTTTGCCAGCAGTGCCCAGACCGCACCTTGGTCTGCCCTGCCATACTCATTCTGTCTGACAGGTACGATTTCGTCTTCTATGGCCAGCAATTCGCTTTCTATATAATCGAAGAGTTCTTGGGCTGAGGTTTGTTCAGGAAAGAAAGAGCCTACTAGATCTTCTTCCGTTATAAAAGGTACATTTCTAAACATATCTAAGGCATGCCAGTAACTCAAGGCTCTCAGAAATCTGGCTTCTGATCTGAACAAACTGACTTCTGCTTCTAACTCGGTTTGGTTTCTTTCTTCTAGCTTTTCTGGCGTAGACTCTCTTATAAATTCATTACAAAGTGGTATTTGGTAAAATATTCTACTGTAAAAGGCAAAGATAAATCCATCCCTTGCAGTCCATTCATGATTGTGAAAGTCTGCAATAGTCTGATCATTCCATCCTACCAGTGCCTCTTCTGTAGTAAATTCCTGATGGTACCATAGCCCTCTCAGATACTGACCGAAACCTTCGTCTATACCTTCTATATCAGAATTACCAGCTGGACCTTCCTGCCCAGATACTGCCAGTCCAGCATAGGCTTTTGCGAGCACCTGCCTATAGGTGTCAGGGTCATCGTAGACCACTGCGGCTGTAGAGATATCAGGATCTAATGGCACCGTGTCGAGGTCTTTAAAACAAGAGCTCAGGCTAATAGTAAACCCCAATCCTAACAACAACCAAAGGTGTATATTCTTTTTCATAATTGAGATTTAAAATTTAGCAGATAATCCAAATACGTAAGTTCTTGGTCTTGGATACAAATTATTGTCTATTCCAATATCTGTTTCCGGATCCAGACCAGAATAAGGGGTAAGCACTAGTGGATTCTGTACAGTAAATGTTAGTCCTAGGCCATAACCTATCAGATCTTGTAAGCCATAAGACAAGGTAAGGTGGTCTACCCTAAGAAAAGACGCGTCTTCTATAAAGTGATCACTAAAGGTCAAGCTGCCTTGATTAAATACACCAAGTTCTAAGGCCGAACTGTGCACATTCTGTAAAACATTAGAACTATTGACCAATCTATTGATAAAGCCGATATCAGTTTGAACATTATTATAGACAAAGTTGCCTGTCAAGGCTCGCGCCCCAATAGAAAAGCCAAAATTGCCATAATTGAAATTACTGGTCAGGCCATAGGTGAAGTCTGCAGCAGGGTTCTCTCCTCTGTAGAAGTCATTATCTATGCCGTCTCCATTTCTATCCACAAACTGTCCTTCCAGTATATTTCCTGCTTCATCATAGGCTTGCTCCTGTAGGAAAAAACTTCTAGGCGCATGTCCGACACTATGTATCTGTACTGTGCTGCCCACACCTCCTGCAACGCCTCCAGTGAGTACTCCTTCGAAATTAGGATCGTCGGATGCCGTCAGTTTAGTAATTTCATTTCTATTGTGTGCCACATTAAAGGCCAGATCCCAGCTTAGTTTCTCGGTCTGTACTGGTGTAAGGAATAGAGACAATTCTACTCCTTGGTTTTCCAAGTTGCCGACATTGGTTGTGATAAAGTTGGTCAGATTGGTACCTGCAGGTACAGGTATACGATTAAGTAAGTCTTTGGTGTTTCGTTGGTAGAGGTCCAGTGAGCCAGAAAGTCTGTCTCTGACTATAGAAAAGTCCAAGCCTATATTGTAGGTGGCGGTTTCTTCCCACTTAATATTGGTATCATAGCCTTCAGGTCTTTGGGTAAAAATAAACTCCTGACCAAATTGGTAAGAGGCATTCTCAAAACCTTGGGTATACTGTGGCTGATAAGCATAGAAATTAGAGATGTCACCCTCTCCTAGGTTCTCTTGTCCTGTTACACCAGCACCCAGTCTCAGCTTCAGTGAATTGAACGTATTGTTATCGTTTTCTAAAAGCTTAGCGGCAAAAGCTGCAGCAGGGAAAAGGCCCCATCTGTTTTCTGGTGAGAATCGGCTGGTTCCATCATTACGCAGACTCACTGTAAGAAGGTATCTATCATTGAAACTATAATTCACTCTTCCAAAAAGAGAAATTAGGAAAAGTTCGTAGCTGTCATTCCCTTGAGTTGTTTCACTTGCGGTACCTGCAACATTGCTTCTAAAAAACTCATTTTCAAATCCAAATTTCTGCCAGGAGTAACCACCCAAGATATCCAGACTGTGCTTGCTGAAGTCTTTTTCATAGTTAAGGAAGAATTCCAACAAGTCATTGGACCTAGATTGTGAATAGTTTTCAGATCTACCGCCTCCGTTTAGAGGATCAAAGGAGAATGAAGCAAATGTCGGTATCATAACTGTACCGCTCGAGTTGCTCTGATCTGTAGCGATATTGAGATTGGCCCTTAAGGCAGGCAAAAATGGCAACCTGTAGTCTGCAGAGGCATTGGCGACTATTCTATTGACATCAGAAATGTCTTCTCTTAGTTCTAGTAAGGCGAGTGGATTGGTAGGTGCTAGAAATTCTGGGTTGCCGACAGCATTTATCCAGGTCGTAAAACCACCAAAGGGACTAGAGGCATCCAGAGGGGTCTGTGTGGGATCAAAGCCATTAGCATTTCCTATTGCACCTCTGTCTGCAAATCTATTGGAAGACCAGATGCTTTTCAGTCCGAGATTTACCTGTAGTGTATTATCTAGAAAGCCCGGATTGATGTTGAGCCCAATGGTTTGTCGATTGTAATTATCACCTTTGAGGACACCATTCTTATCCAGAAAGCCCAAAGAAAGACGATATGGCAACTTCGCTAATCCTCCTGATAGATTGACATTGTGCTCATGACCTACTGCCGTCTCATAGATTTCGTCTTGCCAGTCTGTATCCGCGTCTCCTAGGTTCTCATAGGCTGGGTGATCCGTACCAAAATGCTCTTCTACTGCTGCTCTAAATTCAGCTGCATTCAATACATCTACTTTATTTGAAATCTGACCAAAACTTACATTACCGTTATAGCCTATGCTTAGTTTGTCACTCGACTTTCCTTTCTTGGTCGTGATTAGGATTACGCCTCCAGCGGCTCTGTTTCCATAAATCGCTGCGGCAGAAGCATCTTTCAGAACGGTGAAACTTTCTACATCATTGGGATTAATTACATCGAAGGGATTTCTGTTTCCTGCAATGTTATTACTCGCGAGTGGCACCCCGTCTATAACAATGAGTGGATCATTGGAGGCATTGATAGAAGACTCTCCCCTTATTCTAATTCTAGAACCTCCTCCAGGATCACCAGAAGTGGTTATAGAAACGCCTGCTACTTTTCCAGACAGTAATTCTTGTGGTCCGGTCAGTGCACCACGGTTAAAGCTTTCCGAACTGACGCTTTGGATAGAGCCTGTGGCGTCTTCTCTTTTTATAGTGCCATAGCCAATGACGACGACCTCTTCCAGTACTTCTCCTGGAGTCAATGATAGACTCAAGGTAGACAAATCAGAGACGTTGACAACTTGGGTCTGGTAGCCTGTATAGCTGATTTCTACTTGTTCTACCCCAGCCGGAACATCCAGGCTAAAGCTGCCATCGATATCTGTAATCGTCCCACCTGTTCCTTCAGAAACC
>CAYNJK010000243.1:0-5203 GCA_964397575.1 uncultured Saprospiraceae bacterium | reverse complement strand
ACACTAGGTCGGGAGAGGACTGAATGGTTCTGCACAGCAGAAATACGGATCGTAAACCGACTTGGGTAATGAATGAACCTCATCATCAGTTGAGGATGGTTTGTTTGGAACCTCGGCAAGAGGTCTGGAGACCTTTGCCTGAAATGCTTGCCAATATGAAAGAGTAGTTTGTCTGAAGGTCTTCCGAGTTCAAAAGTATTTTTTATATGTTTTCGTAAGATCTGAGTATGTGTTCTGACGTCAGCTTTCACTGATGTATAACACAAGTCTTACTCGATACAATTAACCTTATCATCCACCACATTCTCAAATGTATATTGCGTTGCAAGAGTATGCGAAAAGTCCACTGCAATATCTATTAAATCTACTAATACCAATTGATTGCTAATAAAGACAAATCCTGCTATTTTAGTTCTGGTCTGATCAGGCACATAGACTAGCTTTTCATTCGGATTTTCAACTACTACGGATAAACATAAGTTAGTCTCTCCTATCGCATGATTGCTATATTGGCGAGCTTCGGATACGGCTGTCAGTTTGCCTTCTAGAATTTTTACCACTTTAAGTATGCCACCAATATGTGGGGTCTCTATCCATACTAATTCTACTATTCCATCATTGTCCAGATCATTGATGGCAACTACATTGAGCCATCTGTTTCTAATTCCTATTTCTGGCACGTAAGCATATTCGACCAGTGTACTTTCCTCTATTTTATAGATGGCGATACCTGCACCTAGGTCCACATGACTTCTGATTGTTATGACCTCTAATTTCCCATCACCATCTATGTCATAAAGCCGCGGTCTGATATCTTCGTAGACATAGTTTTGATCCAGGATTAATTCTATGATCTGATTATTAGCTGCTACAACTAGTGCACCAGCCTCTACTCTATCTCCTAAAATACCATGTGTATATCTCTCGGTTGGTTCTGCATATTGCGCCCATACAGTAGAGTCTTCGCTGATAGTAATTGCAGATTCTGGCAACTGTACATAATTGGAACCGAATATCTGCCTTATAGTATCTGATGTTAGCTCCGGCGTTTCTTCTGTGGATATAGGTTCATCCATAGTCGGTAGTACTCTTTCATCAGTACAAGAAATACATATAAGAATCAGCAGCAATGAAATTGTGATACCATATTTAATCATCTTAAGAGACATTTATTTAGGATTTTAATGTTCTCCGAAATTAGGTAAAAGAGACGAAGCTCGCTGTCGCTAAAATGTAAACTGGTCGTTACAATGCAATCTGAGTTAGGAACTGAGCTTCTTTAGTCTATCCAAAGCCTGATCTAGAGTGCTAAGCTCTTTTGCAAAACAGAGTCTCAGCACCTGAGAGGATCCTTCGCCAGATATAAATGGGGATATAGGTATAGTAGCAAGACCTATCTCTTTTACCAAATACTCAGCAAAAGCTATATCTGGCTGCTCACTGAGCTCAGAGTAATCCCATAGAGCAAAATAGGTGCCTTGACAGGGCAGTAACTTGAGACCGAGGGATTCCATTCCAGAAATCAGGAAATCTCTCTTGGTTTGGAGAAACGGTGCTATATTATCAAAGACAGTGCTGTCATTCATATAGTCTGCAATACCATGTTGTACAAAGGAATTTACACAGAAGACATTCCACTGATGGACCGCTGTGAATTTTTTCATAAGCTGATCTGTAGTTACGACGTAGCCCAGTTTCCAGCCAGTAGCATGTAGAGACTTTCCAAAAGAATAAACTGCTATCCCTTGCTTTCTTAATGAAGGATATTTCAGTAAGGACTCATGTGCTCTACCATCGTAGATCAAATGCTCATATACTTCGTCACTGAGGACGATGATATCTTTATTCCTTATAAGTTCTTCCAGAGCTGCTAGGTCAGCTTGTTCCAAGACTTGCCCCGTTGGATTGTGCGGAGAGTTAATGATTATCATTTTTGTTTTCTCTGTAATCGCTTGTCCTACCCTATTCCATGGAAGTCTATTATATGGAGGATCTATCTCTATAGGAACAACTGTGGCACCCATCTGCTCTACTGTAGGTCTATATGAATCATAGGCAGGTTCGAAAATAATAACCTCGTCATCAGAAGTAAGATTGCTGAGGATTGCTGTGAAAATGCCCTGAGTCGCTCCTGCTGTCATACAAACATTCGTCGCATCTATCTGACAACCATAACTAGAGTTCAGCTTATTGGCTATAGCGGTTCTTAACTTTTCCACTCCCATCATAGGAGCATATTGATTATGATTACTATTGAGTGCTGTTGTCACACTACTTAATAGTTTTGGATCACAGGCATAATCAGGAAAGCCTTGACCTAAGTTGATGGCTTCATATTCTCTTGCCAGGGCTGACATCTTAGAGAAGATGGAAAGTTGAGAAGACATAGTTTATTATTGTGAGCTGGTTTATATAAGAATAGCTGCGTTCTAAAGGAAGAATACTGTACTAATTTGCTACATATTACAGTTTTTTTTAATTTATTCAAATTGTTTAGGTTTTAACGCTAATTTCTTCCATTCTGTCCTAAGTCAGACATAGCTAAGGTCTTGCAGATTTTACATACAACCTTTGGCTTTTTTGAACATAACTGTTCCTGTATAACTATAGAAAAAACTAAATCACAATACATGAGACTTATTTACTTATTAGTTATGGGCTTCTTCTTTCTATCAGCCAATAGTGCTGAAGCTCAGACTGTTGTCCTACAACGAGTATCGGACTTGATGCCTCAGCTCTATTCTATATCTGGTGATGCATTCTTGGAAGAACTCTCTAATGGAGACTTGCAATTAAGATTATCTAGTGATTTCTCTACACCGGCTGGGCCAGATGTAAGAATTTTACTTGGAAACGGCTTATCATTGAATGGAACGGAAGAAATCGTAAACCTTACAGACATAGGTCATTTTAGCGGTGCACTTACTGTAGATGTTCCTTCTGGAATAGAAATAGATGATTTTGATAATATACTCTTCTTCTGTGTGGCGTTCCAGCAATTCTGGGCCTCAGGCGAATGGGGCAATGTAGAATCTGTGGGTGGACCGGTCTGTGAAGAAAGTATAGTAGAGAACGCCAGTGGTCCTAATTTCCTAAACATCTGCCCTACAGATGGTATTGATGATATAGTTGAATTTGAGAATTCATTAGGCCTTGAGGCTGGAGACGACTATGTTTACCTTATAACAGATGAGGATGAAATCCTTCAAGAAGTAGTGGATGAAGACGACTATGATTTTGATGGGAGTGGTACAGAAACACAGAGAGTTTATGGACTTCATTATGGAGGAGACCTAGATATTAATATAGGAAGTCATCGAACTGATACCACTGCTGATGAATGTTTTGAGCATTCGGACGATGATGATTTTATAACAATAGAGAAAAATGCATGCTTTTTCTGTGAAGAAAGTGAGGTGTTCAATGAGAATGGTCCAAACTTAATCAATATCTGTCCCTCTGATGGTGAAGAAGATTTTGTGGATTTCGAAAATAGCTTAGATGTTTCTGCCGGATCTGAGTATGCCTACCTTATCACTGACAGAGATGAAATACTTTTGGAAGTGGTACTTAATGATTTCTACGATTTCGAAGGATCAGGATCTGACGAACTACGCGTATATGGTATGCACTATAGTGGAAACATCTTGCCTGAACTCGGTGAGCACAGAACCGCTACTGAAGCCGAAGACTGTTTTGAACATTCTAGTGAATCAGAATTTATACAGATTTTTAAAGATGCCTGTTTCGATTGTCTGGATAGTCACACTTTTGTGGCGGATTCTACACAGGTTGTTAATATTTGCCCTACTGATGGACTGCCTGATAGTATCAGACTAAAAAATAGTATTGATACAAATTTGGTTACTATAAACTATGCTTATATCGTAACTGATACAAACGAGATAGCCCAGCAAATAGTAATAGATACTATAATCAACTTTGAAGGCAGTACAACTGATATTCAGAGAGTTTATGGGATACATTATTCTGGAAACTTGGAACCTCAGATTGGCTTACACAGATTTGCTACTTCAGCCTCACAATGCTTTGTGCATTCTGATAGTCTTAACTTTTTATCGGTAATAAAAGATCAGTGTATTCCGCCATTTGTATGCGAAAACAGTTCTACTTCTTCCGGTACCTCTGCTCAAATTAATATTTGTCCTTCAGATGGATTTAATGATATAGTGCCTTTGAATAATTCCTTAAATGCTATTCCGGGAGTGAACTATGCCTACTTGATAACGGATGATAATCAAGTGTTACAAGAAGTTGTTATGTCTACATTCCACAACTTTGAAGGTTCTAGTAGTGCTACACAGCGAGTATATGGGATACACTATGATGGTGAGCTTATTCCTGTAATAGGTCAGAACAGGCTAGCTACAGCAGCTACTGGCTGCTTCACACATTCTGATGCAACACATCTGACTGTGCTTAAGGAAGCTTGCATACCAGTTTTTGAATGTTTACCAAACTCAGTAACAGATGCCAATGGAAATACTTTAATTTCTATCTGTCCATCTGATGGTTCCGCTGACAATATTGCTTTTGCAAACAGCATAAACGAAGCTGTTGGATCCAATTTTGTCTACTTGCTAACTGATGAAAATCAAATTTTACAAGAGGTTTTATTTAATGATTCATACAATTTTGAGGGCAGTTCGACTGCTACCCAGCGAGTCTACGGATTGCACTATGACGGTACATTACAACCTGTTGTAGGTCAGCCAAGAACAGCAACTACGGCAACTGAATGTTTTAGGCACTCAGCAGGTGCATTTCTATCAGTAGTAAAAGATGGTTGTATACCGACATTTGATTGTCAAGTTAGTTCTGTTTCTGGAAGTGCAGGAAGTAATATGTCTATCTGTCCGCGAGATGGTGAGAATGATGTTATCAGCTTCACTAATAGCATAAATGCTCCAATAGGAACCAACTACGTATACTTACTTACAGATGAAAATGAAATTCTTCAGCAAGTTATTACAACGACCTCCTTTGATTTTGAAGGAAGTTCTGATGCCACACAGCGAGTCTATGGACTACATTTTGATGGTACAGTAATAGCAGCTGTTGGTCAACACAGAACTACTACCACTGCTACAAGTTGCTTTGAGCATTCTTCGGCCAGCAGTTTTTTAAGCGTTACCAAAGATGCTTGTCCTCCCCCATTTGACTGTAGAGACAACTCAGTATC
>CAYNJK010000242.1:0-5253 GCA_964397575.1 uncultured Saprospiraceae bacterium | reverse complement strand
GCAATTAGGTTCTTTTTTGACATTCAAAATTTTTGGAGTGCAAATATCTATTTTTTTAACGAAATATTCCTGATTTCTGGATTATTTTTTATAGCATCCTGAATCAGGTTATGATTAGACAAAATGTCCGGTCCTTCATCTGTCACGGCTATCGTATGCTCATAATGCGCAGAGGGCTGTAAGTCCTTGGTTATGATCGTCCATCCATCCTTGGATTGCTTTACGCCTTTCTTACCTAGATTAATCATAGGTTCTATCGCAATTACAAGACCTTTCTGTATTCTAGGTCCTCTACCCTTCCTTCCAAAATTGGGTACTTCTGGTGCTTCGTGTAAGTTTTTGCCAATACCATGACCGACCAACTCTCTAACTACTGTGTAATTATTACTTTCATTGTGAGACTGTATAGCATGGCTGATGTCTCCTATCCTATTCCCGATTTTTGCTTGCTCTATGCCTTTATAAAGAGAATCGTTAGTACAAACTAGTAGTTCCATAACTTTGTCTTCTACACCTGGCATGGCGAAGGTAAAGGCTGAATCACCATAATAACCATTGAGATAAGAACCGCAATCTATACTGATGATGTCTTTTTCTTTGAAGGGTACTTCTGTAGGAATACCATGCACAACACCTTCATTAGGGGAAATGCATAAAGTAGATGGAAAACCATTGTAGCCTTTAAAGCCAGGCTTAGCGTCATGATCTCTTATGAATTCTTCTGCCGCGGCATCGATTTGGGAACCGGTAACTCCAGGCTTGAGCATAGATGCTACTAGTGCCAAGGTCTTTGACACTAGTAGACAGCTTTCTCTTATATGCTCTATGTCATCAGGAGTTTTGTAAAATATCATTACATGCCAGCTCCAATGGTCTGCATACCACTTCTACCTTTGATTCTTCCAGACTTGACAAGTCCATCGTATTTTCTCATAAGTAGGTAAGATTCAATTTGTTGTAGTGTATCCAGAACAACAGCTACTAAGATTAGTAATGAGGTACCACCGAAAAACAGGGCAAATGACTCATTAACTCCAAAGGCAGCAATTATTGCAGGTAATATAGAAATCAATCCTAAGAATATAGATCCTGGTAGAGTTACTCTAGTAGTCAGGGTATCTATAAACTCTTGTGTATGAGAACCAGGCTTGATACCTGGAATAAAGGCATTTTGTCTTTTTAGATATTCAGCATACTGCTGCGGATTTACAAGCAATGCCGTGTAGACATAGGTAAATACAACAACAAGTAAGAAGAATATGATATTATAAGGAACAGAAGTCCAGTCACTCAATTGTGCCATGAAACCTCCACCTTCATTTCCTGCCCATTGTGCAATAGTTATAGGTAAGAACATAATCGCCTGAGCAAATATGATAGGCATTACACCTGAGGCATTGACCTTAAGCGGAATAAAATCTCTTGCACCGGCCTGTGGCATATTAGAATGTGTTCTTCCGACCATTCTTTTGGCAAATTGAATAGGTATTCGTCTTACACCTTGTACAATAAGTACTGTGGCTAGGACAACGAAGAATAAAACTGCAAATTCCAAAATAAGCAAGAAACCACCACCACCATTAAACTGAGAAATGACCTCAGTTACAAATGACCTTGGTAAGGTTGCGATTATTCCAATGGTGATTAGTAATGATACACCATTTCCTATTCCTTTATCAGTAATCTTTTCTCCCAGCCACATAGCGAAAATGGTACCAGCAGAAAGTATAATAATATTGGAGAACCAAAATACCGTAGGTGACAATGACTGATGCACAGCTCCAGGCATAGTACTTAGGTAAGTTAGATATCCACCACCCTGAACAAGAGTTATAAATACTGTAAGCAATCTTGTTATTTGTGTGATCTTCTTACGTCCAGATTCTCCCTCTTTTTGCTGAAGTTTTTGGAAGTAAGGGACTGCAAAACCTAATAATTGCACAATGATAGAGGCTGTGATATAAGGCATGATACCAAGTGCAAATATTGCTGCCTGATTAAATGCACCTCCCGTAAACGTATTAATTAAGCCCAAGAGGTCATTATTATTAGACATAGATTGCTCTAATGCCTCAGAATTCACTCCTGGGAGTACGATAAATGATCCGACTCTGTAAATTGCTAATATGAGTAACGTGAATAGTATCCTATTCTTTAGCTCATCAATTTTCCAGATGTTCTTAAAAGTTTCAATAAACTTGTTCATTGTTCAAATTTTAAAGTAAGGTTACTGAACCGCCTTTTGATTCAATTTGAGACTTAGCCTTTTCGGAGATAGCATGTACTTTTACACTTACGGTAGAAGTAAGTTCTCCGTTAGCTAAAACTTTTACTTTCTCGCCTTTCTTTATAATTCGTTTTTCGTAAAGGGCATCGATTGAGATTTCCTTTAGTCCAAATTTATCACTAATTTCTTGAAGTCGCCCAAGATTTAGTGCAGTGTAGTTCACTCTATTAGGGTTTTTAAATCCTCTTTTCGGCAATCTCATCTGAAGTGGCATCTGTCCGCCTTCAAAAGCTCTCTTTCTACTCCATCCAGATCTGGATTTAGCCCCTTTATGTCCTCTTGTAGAGGTACCTCCTCGACCGGACCCTTGTCCTCTCGCTATTCTCTTTCTCTTTTTTACTGATCCTTTTGCAGGAGTTAGATTGTGCAATTCCATTGCTTTTGCTTTTTCTACTTTTATTATGCGTCTTCTACCTTTAGCAGGTGCTTGACTTTATTTACCATACCCAGTACCTGAGGGCTTGCCTCTTTAACGACTGTATGGTTCATTCTTCTTAATCCTAGAGCTTTCATAGTGTCCTTTTGTTTTCTAGGTCTGTCTATGATGCTTCTTACCTGGGTCAACTTTATTTTAGCCATAATCTTATCCTTCAAATAGTTTCTCTAAAGAAATACCTCTCTGTCTTGCAATCTCATGTGGACTTCTCAGATTCTTAAGTGCATCCATAGTTGCTTTCACAACATTATGTGGATTAGAAGATCCCTGAGATTTTGCTAATACGTTTGCAACACCTGCACTTTCCAGTACAGCTCTCATCGCACCACCGGCAATAACACCTGTACCATCGGCAGCTGGCTTTATAAGTACTTTTCCAGCACCGTACTTTCCTTTCTGCTCGTGAGGGATAGTGCCATTAATGATAGGAACGGTTACAAGATTCTTTCTTGCATCTTCTACAGCTTTAGCTATACATTCCTGTACATCTCTGGCTTTTCCTAGCCCATGCCCTACTTTACCTTTGCCATCACCTAGAACTACCAGCGCTGAAAAGCTAAATGTACGTCCACCCTTAGTAACTTTTGCTACCCTTTGGAGACTTACCAGTTTATCCTTCAAATCTGAAGTTTCTACTGCTTTTCTTTTATTTCCTCTATCGTTACGTCCAGCCATTTTTAGTGCTTCTTCGTTTCTTTAATTTTTTAAAATTGTAGTCCTGCTTCTCTAGCAGCTTCTGCAAGAGCTTTTACTCTTCCATGGTATAAATTTCCTCCTCTATCGAATACAGCTCTATCTACATTTTTGCTTTTAGCTTTTTCTGCGATTGCAGCTCCTACTTTCTTAGCAGATTCCAAATCAGAACCAGCGCTTAGTGCTTTAGAGTTTGCATCAGCAATAGTTGTCCCACTGAGATCATCTATAAGCTGACAGTAGATGTACTTATTACTTCTGAAGATGGACAGTCTCGGAATTTCTGCGGTTCCGTTGACTTTCTTTCTGATTCTGTACTGAATCTTACGTTTCTTAGTAATCTTTCCCATTGTTAAACTATTATGCTCCAGCTGTCTTACCAGCTTTTCTTCTAATTTGTTCTCCTTTAAATCTGACACCTTTTCCTTTATAAGGCTCAGTTTTTCTAAATGCTCTGATCTTTGCAGCCACTTGTCCGATAAGTTGCTTGTCGTGACTATTCAAGATAATCGTCGGAGGCGATCCCTTTTCCATCTTTGTTTCTAACTTAACCTCGTCAGGAACGTAAAAGTAAATAGGGTGAGAGTAACCTAAGGTCAATTCCAAAAGGTTCCCAGTATTGGCAACTCTGTAACCTACACCGACTAACTCCAATTCTTTGGTGATTCCATTAGCAACACCTTCCACCATATTATTAACCAATGAACGGTATAGACCATGCATTGCTTTATGTCTTTTCTGATCTGTAGGTCTGACTACATTCAGTGTTCCGTCTTCCAGATTAAACTTAAGATCTGGATCTGCCTGCATTTTAAGCTCACCTTTAGGACCTTTTACAGTGATAAGATTCCCTTTGGTACAATCAAAGGTAACGCCTGCGGGTATTGTTATAGGTGCTTTTCCTATTCTAGACATACTTTATCTTTAGTGTACGTAACAAATTAATTCTCCTCCAACATTCTCCTTAACAGCTTGCTTATCCGTCATCACACCTTTGGAAGTAGAAATTATATTTATACCTAGTCCATTAATGGCTCTAGGAATTTCATCTGACTTAACATATTTTCTTAGACCTGGCTTACTTAATCTCCCAAGCTTTTTTATTACTGGTTCTTTTGTTTTGCCATCATACTTGATTGCAATCTTGATAAGTCCATGCTTTCCAGCTTCGTCATCGAACTTATACTTAAGAATAAAACCCTGATCATAAAGTATTTCGGTAATACTCTTCTTCATCTTAGAAGCAGGAATCTCAACAATCTTGTGCTTAGCCTGTTGAGCATTTCTAATTCTTGTTAGGTAATCTGCTATTGAATCTGTAACCATCTTCTTTTTTACTTTTTAGGTTCTACCAACTAGATTTAGTTAATCCTGGAATCTTACCTTCTAAGGCCATCTTTCTGAATGTTACTCTGTTGATTCCAAACTTTCTCATGTAGCCCTTAGGACGACCTGTAAGTCTGCATCTATTGTGTAACCTTACTTTACAAGAATTCTTAGGCAGCTTGTCTAGTTCGTCCCACTTGCCTTCCTTCTTCAATTGTGCTCTCTTCTCAGCGTACTTCTCAACTAGCTTTCGTCTTTTTTCTTCTCTTGCTATTAATGCTTTTCTAGCCATTTTATATTCTAGTTTCTTTGATTCTTAAAAGGCATTCCTAATAGTTTAAGCAATGCTAGTGCTTCGGCATCCGTACTGGCTGTTGTCACAAAGTTGATATCCATACCTGTAATCTTATTTATCTTATCGATATTGATTTCAGGGAAAATAATTTGCTCCTTGATACCTAGCGAGTAATTTCCTCTTCCGTCAAAGCTTTTATCACTTATACCTCTAAAG
>CAYNJK010000241.1:0-5259 GCA_964397575.1 uncultured Saprospiraceae bacterium | reverse complement strand
GAAAATGGAAGACGGGTCAATAAGACTGTATGGTCAGATAGGAAAAAGTTAGCGAGGCTCGTATCAGGAGATGTAAGTATGTCTACGCGGTTTTCATTTTCTCAAATTAGGAAATTGATTGACAAGGGTAAGGATAAATTTTTGGATGAAGAAGAGGAAGAAGAGTATGATCAAGGCGCCTACGCGGATGCTAATTTGAGAGGTAATAATTCACCACTTAGTCAGGACTTTAGTGATGATCACGAGGGCCATAATCACGAAGAGAAATCAGTAAAACCTAAGAACAGATCTATTTTTGATTTGCTGGATAAGCTTTCCTTTAGACATAATTTACGATATACCGTGACAGGGGATAGAGGTAGTCGGAAAGGTGAGATTACGACACATTCTTTAGATGTCACTGGCACATTTAACTTAACTGATAATTGGAATATAAATATTGGTAGTCTTGGGTATGACTTTGTCAATAGAGGCCCAACTTACAGTACAATAAGTTTTATCAGAAAACTACATTGCTGGGATATGCATATAACTTGGACGCCTAGTCGGAATAACTTATACTCCTTCTTTATCGGAGTTAATTCTGGTGCTCTCAGCTTCCTTAAGTATAATTATGGTCAGAATAATACAGACGCTTTCTTTAATAATCCATTAGGTGGCTAACTCTTAGTTTTTTATCCTAAAACCAGCCTCTATCTCTTTTCCTCTGGCTTCTATCTGGTAGTTGTTGTTGTATGGTTTGCACGGAGGTGCTACACCATGACATGCTTCTCCATCAGAAATCTGTATTGCAAAACCTGTAGTGCTATCTACTCTAAAGCCAAGATTTGTTTTCCTTTTTTCTGGATATACGAGCTTGGTTCTATTGAGATTCATATGAACTGACTGCTGGTACAAAAGTCTTGTCCAAGACGCTATGGCAAGTATTAATAGTAACAGCAAGAAGGGTTTACCTAGCTTGGAAAAGTATTCTCTGATGAAATAGAATATAGAAAGTACAGAACTGAATAGAATCCAAGACCAGCCAAATCTTATTGCAGGAAATTTAAGGAACCAAAAACTGAGTACAGCTATGCATAACGTACAGATAGCTGGCCACTTATATCGCTTCTCGGATAGTTCCTTTACGCAAACAATCAGCCAGGCTATACCAGTAATCGAAAGTGCTAGAAAACTTGCCCAACCTATAATCTGAGCTTTTGCATTGCTTACCCATATTGGGAACCAAGATCTAAAGGCTAAGGACTGTACACCATCCAATGTATAACTGGTTCTTATCTTTTCTATCTTGGCAAATTCCTCCACTATAAGATGAGAAGCCTGGGTCATTTCTACTGGAACTTTCCAGTCGAAGTCGAACAAGTCCACATAATGCAATGGAAAGATCAGGTAGCCAGTTGTAATTACATTTCTTCCGAACCAAGGCAGTAGATAGATGATAGTTAGTCCTGTAAGCGGTAATAGTAGTTTTAGTTTTGTCTTTTTAAATGGAATATACAAGAGTGGTACCAGCATTAGAAATCCCGATAGGGTTTTCACTGTCATTAGGAAGAGGCCAACTATCCAATAGTAGATTAGTTTGGTGCCGGGTTTAGTTTTACTAAGCAAGTCTCTGGACACTAGAGACAGTAAAACTAGACCACCCATTATAGAAAGATAATCCGCATCTATAGAATCTAACAAGTAGGAGAATGGAAAGACCAGAGCTGCGGCTGAAACGTAATGTATTAAGTTAGGCAGCTCAGTTCTGAATATACCTTTTAGGGCGACTGATATAAAATAATAATTAAACCAGATAAACAAGCAGCCATTGATCTCATAGATGCCGCCAGGAAAAAGACTTTCAAATCCAAAAACAGCACTGAGCATATGGCAGCTGGAATTGAATCCAGTACGTGCAATAAATAGTGCTGATCCAGGTACGGCCTGGTAGACTTCTATCCACTTTACTAGAGGCAGGTAATAACCACCTTCGTCTATGTTGCTAGTCGTTCCTAGGCAAAGATTTGCACTAATAAATGCTAAGGGTAAGATGAGCCAGAAATTTATTTTGCTAAAGTACTTTAGGAGAATAGCCAAGTGACTCCCTTTCCAACTTAGAATCCCTAATGGAATTAGAATCAAGAACAATTGTAATTCTAAGCGTATAGGTACAAAGAGTGAACTTAGATTCGCTAGAAAAGCAATCACTGCAAGTCCTAATAAGAAAATAAAAACGGCCGGAAAGCTGGAGCTTTGTTCAGTATCCGAATTGGTGTCAGATAAAAGGCTAAGTGCGGTATAGCCCCAGACGAAGGCGAGTATGGAGATGTAGCACCATTGTAAGAGAAGAACCGCCAAAAGCTAGTTCAGTTTACTACCTTTCGCAGCCCACCACGGATGGACTTCTAGGATCAATCTTCCAGCGATAACTGCAGGATCTTTGGCAACAAGCGCTTCCACTTCTTCTTGAGTCGCTACATTGAATATGATTATACCCCTCATCTCTCCGTCGTCTCCAAAAGGGCCAGCAATATCGATTTTACCCTCATCTGCCATCTGATTCATATGAGCCATATGACCCTCTTGGATTTTGGAGGCTTCTTGTGGTGAATGGTCTGTGACAGCTCCTCTTTTGAGAAAAGCCATAAAGTATTTCTTCATTACATAAGTGGTGTCCCCTTCAGTCATTTCGAAAGTTTCAAAGCCTAAAGAATCTGTAACTAATTCTTGAGCACTTGCTGATAACCATAAAGAAGCAAAAACAATGAAAAGTAGGAGGTTTTTCATAAGAAATCATTAAATAGAAGCTATGAAAATAATACTGATAACTAAGATTAAAAAAGCTATCTTTGCGCCTGCTAAAATACGATTTACGTAATCCTTTTTGGTTAAAATAACACAATGGCAGTATATCTAACAAAAGAAAAGAAAGAAGAAATCTTTCAAGAATTCGGAGGAAACAAAGCAAATTCTGGCTCTACAGAAGGTCAAATAGCGCTATTCACCTTCAGAATCCACGCATTAACCGATCACCTCAAAGTAAATAGAAAAGACCACTCTTCTAGAAGAGCACTCTTAACATTAGTCGGTAAAAGAAGAAGACTACTTAATTATCTAGCTAAAAAAGACATTGCTGGATACAGAACTATAATGGATAAGCTAGAAATAAGAAAGACGTCTGTAGAAGGCTCAGGACTATACTAGATTCCATAAAGGGTGAGATGGGAGTACATATGTCTTACCTAAGGTCATTTATAATTTAATACTTAAAACAAGTAAACCTTATGGGTAAGCAAACACCTATCACTACATCATTCACCTTACCTAATGGTGAAGAAGTAACTATTGAGACTGGAAAATTAGCAACACAGGCCCATGGCTCAGTTGTTGTAAAAGTGGGTAAAACAATGTTGTTCTGTTCTGTCGTTTCGGCATTTGAACCAAGAGAAGGACAAAGCTTTTTCCCTTTATCAGTTGATTACCAAGAAAAATTTGCTTCCATAGGACGTATACCTGGAAACTTCTTTAAAAGAGAAGCAAGGTTGTCTGACTACGAAATACTTACCTCTAGACTAGTAGATAGAGCTATAAGACCTTTGTTTCCAGATGGTTACATGAATGATACTCAGGTAATTATCAATCTTATCTCCGCAGAGGAAGACAGATTGCCTGATGCATATACTGCACTAGCAGCATCCGCAGCTTTATCTGTTTCTAACATTCCATGGGCAGGACCTTTATCAGAAGTTAGAGTTGCTAAGATAGATGGCGAGTATGTTGTAAACCCAGCAAAGTCAGCACTAGCAGAAGCAACTTTAGATATTATCGTTGCAGCTACGTTAGAGAATGTGATGATGGTAGAAGGAGAGATGAAAGAGGCACAGGAATCTGAGCTAATAGATGCTATCAAAGCAGGTCATGAAGCAATAAAAGTGCAATGTAATGCTCAGCTAGACCTAGCGAAAAAAGTTGGTGACAAAGCTCTTGTTAAAAGAGAACTAGTAATGCCAGAGGTGGATGAAGAGCTAAAAGCTTGGGTGAAGGAAAATTCTGTCGCAGGAATCCTAGAAGTAGCAAGAGGCGAATTAGACAAAAAAGCAAGAAAAGAAGGTCTTACGGCTGTAAAAGATGCTATGAAGGAGGCCCTTCTAGCAGAGAAAGGAGAGGAGTACGCAGAAGAGAAGATGGGTGAGGCTAAAGAGTACTTTGAAAAGATAAAGAAGGAGACTATAAGAAATATGGTCTTAGACGAAGGAAAGAGACTGGATGGAAGAGCTTTTGATAAAGTAAGACCTATCTGGACTGAAGTAGATTATCTACCGTCTGCTCATGGATCAGCAATATTTAATAGAGGTGAGACACAAGCCTTGACTTCATTGACCTTAGGTTCTAAGTTGGACCAGCAGATGATTGATACTGCTTTGGATCACTATTTCAGCAAATTCATATTGCATTATAATTTCCCTGCATTCTCTGTTGGAGAGACAAAGCCAATGAGAGGTCCTGGTAGGAGAGAGGTTGGACATGCCAATCTAGCAGCTAGAGCAATCCAGCAAGTGTTACCTGACGAGACACCATATACTATTAGAATAGTTTCTGATATACTTGAGTCAAATGGTTCTTCGTCTATGGCTACAGTTTGCGCAGGCGCCTTAGCACTGATGGATGGTGGTGTACCTATAAAAGCTCCAGTTTCTGGAATCGCAATGGGTATGATAGCTGATGGAGATAGAATGGCTATCCTAAGTGATATCCTAGGTGACGAAGATGCACTAGGAGATATGGACTTTAAAGTAACAGGTACAGAGAAAGGTATCACCGCTTGTCAGATGGATATCAAGATAGACGGACTTCCTTACTCTACTATGGAAAAGGCTCTAGATCAAGCCAAAGAAGGAAGGATCCACATTTTGAATGAAATGGCTAAAACCTTATCAGCGCCAAATGCTGATTACAAGCCACATGCACCAAGAATAGAGGAAATAATAATCGACAAGAGTTACATCGGTGCAGTTATCGGACCTGGAGGGAAAGTTATCCAAGATATCCAAGCAAGAACTGGTACTACCATTAATATAGAAGAGAAAGACGAGAAAGGATATGTATCCATATCGTCTACAGATGCAGATTCTCTAAATCAAGCTAAGGCTGAAATACTAGAAATTGCCTTTGAGCCATCTGTGGGAGATGTCTATGATGCTAAGGTGGCTTCTGTACAGTCCTATGGTGTCTTTGTAGATTTCAAGAGTAAGAGTGGACTTTTGCACGTATCTGAAA
>CAYNJK010000240.1:0-5270 GCA_964397575.1 uncultured Saprospiraceae bacterium | reverse complement strand
TGACAATCAGATGACAATTAATTTGCTCTGATGAAGTTATCAGACAATTCAGACTAGATATCTGTATGATAGCTTACAAAAAACAAAGGGTTGCAACTTTGAGCTGCAACCCTTTTATAATAGAGGTATTGGAATACACTTTTGTTATGAGCCACACATAAGGCAGCCGTCTTCCATCGTACAGACTTCTCCTTCTATGACTTCCTCCTGATTTTCAACATCCATCACTTCTTTATTACTTGTGTCGTACTTCTTCTTATAATCTGCACTTAGGGTGAATTTGATTGGATCAGTTGCGGCCTTAGATCTGAGGTAATACATCCCTGTTTTCAGCCCACTTTTCCAAGCATAGAAATGCATGGAAGTTAGCTTTGCAAGATTTGGTGTCTCTACAAAGAGATTTAGACTCTGGCTTTGGCATATATAAGCACCTCTATCGGCTGCCATATCTATGATTACTTTCTGCTTTATTTCCCACACAGTCTTATATAAATCCTTCATCTCCTGAGGCAGATCCTCCATATGCTGAATACTACCATTAGCAGCAATAAGTCTTTCCTTCATCTCTGGAGTCCACTTGTCTGCCGCGATAAGATCCTTAAGTAAATGCTTATTGACAACTACATACTCTCCCGACAAAGTTCTTCTGGTGTAGATATTTGCTGTATACGGTTCGAAGCATTCATTATTACCCAGTATCTGAGAAGTAGATGCTGTAGGCATAGGCGCTAACAACAAGCTATTTCTGAGACCATGATCCGCAATACTAGCCTTCAGAGTTGCCCAGTCCCATCTATCAGATGGTGTCACTCCCCACATATCATATTGCAATATTCCTTGACTCGCAGGGCTGCCTTCGTAAGTCTGATATGCGCCTTCTTCTTTGGCTAAGGCATTGGATTCTGATACGGCACCGAAATAGATAGTTTCAAATATATCTTTATTCAGTTGTCTAGCTTCTGGGCTATCAAAAGGCATACGCATTTTGATAAATGCATCTGCAAGTCCTTGTACACCTATCCCTATAGGCCTGTGACGCATATTAGAATTCTCGGCCTCTTTTACAGGGTAATAATTTACATCTATTACTTTGTTGAGGTTTCTTGTGACGACTCTTGATATTTTGTAAAGCTCGTCGAAGTTATATTCTTGAGTTTCTTCATTAACAAACATAGCTAATGAAATAGATGCCAGGTTGCATACTGCTACTTCGTCAGGAGAAGTATACTCTAGGATCTCTGTACATAGATTACTTGATCTAATTGTCCCTAGGTTCTTCTGATTAGACTTTTCGTTACAAGCATCCTTGTACAGAATATACGGTGTTCCTGTTTCCACTTGAGACTCCATTACTGATGACCATACATCTCTTGCCTTTATAGTTTTTCTAGCCAGTCCTTGAGACTCATACTTTACGTACAAATCTTTGAATTCTTGACCATATACATCACACAAGCCCTTAGCTTCATTTGGACAGAACAAAGACCATTCGCCATCTTCCTCTACTCTTTCCATAAAGAGATCTGAAATCCACATTGCGTAGAACAAATCCCTCGCACGCTGTTCTTCTTTACCATGATTCTTCTTGAGGTCGAGGAAATCAAATATGTCCGCATGCCAAGGTTCCAAATAGATAGCAAAAGCACCTTTACGCTTACCGCCACCTTGGTCTACATACCTCGCAGTATCATTATAGACTCTTAGCATAGGTATAATACCGTTAGAAGTACCTCCTGTACCCTTGATGTAACTACCTTTGGCTCTTACATTATGGATGCTAAGTCCGATTCCACCAGCAGATTGCGAAATCTTAGCACAACGAGACAAGGTCTCAAAGATTCCAGATATACTATCATCTGTGACCGTAAGTAAGAAACAAGAGGATAATTGAGGCTTAGGAGTTGCAGCATTAAACAACGTTGGAGTCGCATGGATAAACCACTTCTCAGACATATAGTTATACGTCTCTATAGCTGCAGCCACATCTTCGCCATGTATACCGATAGCAGCTCTCATAAGTAGATGCTGCGGGCGCTCTACAACTTTACTGTTTGCTCTAAGTAAGTAAGATCTTTCTAGAGTCTTAAATCCGAAATAATCAAAATTATAATCCCTATCGTAGATGATTGCAGAGTCTATAATATCACTGTATTGTAAGATGATATCTAGATGCTTTTTGCTGATTAGACCTGCGGACTCACCAGTCTTTGGATCTATATAATCATACAGCAACTGCATGGTCTCCGAAAAGGATTTCTTTGTATTCTTATGTAGGTTTGAGACAGCTATTCTAGCTGCGAGAGTTGCATATTCTGGATGTTCTGTAGCTAATGATGCGGCTGTTTCAGCAGCTAGATTATCGAGCTCAGTAGTACTAACTCCATTATATAATCCTTGTATTACTTTTTGGGAAATTCCCATTGGCTGTATAAACCTTGGGTCAAGTCCATAACATAACTTCTTAATTCTAGCAGAAATTTTGTCGAAGCTCACCTCTTCTGTTCTGCCTGATCTTTTGACTACTTGCATGTTTAAATTTGGATATTATTTTTAAAAAAGATCTCGGGTTTGGTTTGTGTAGTTTTGAATATTTTGAGAACCTTTTAAAAATCTTCATCCAAGGAAAATATCTGCTTTCCTTTTTCTGCCATTACACCGGCTTTGGTATACTCTCCTACTCTCTTCTCAAAGAAGTTAGTTTTTCCCTGTAAAGAGATAAGCTCCATCCACGGGAAAGGATTAGTGGCATTATACACCTTTTCATTTCCTAGGTCTACAAGTAATCTGTCAGCAACAAATTCTATGTAGTCACACATAGATTCAGCATTCATACCTATAAGTCTTACTGGGATAGCATCAGAAACAAATTCTTTTTCTATTTCTACAGCTTCGGTGATTATTCGTTTTATCGTTTCTTTTGGTAATTTATTTTGGATATGAGAATTATAGAGTAAGCAAGCGAAATCACAATGCATTCCTTCGTCTCTAGAGATAAGTTCATTGGAGAATGAAAGCCCTGGCATCAATCCTCTTTTCTTTAGCCAGAATATAGAACAGAATGATCCTGAAAAGAATATGCCTTCTACTGCCGCAAAAGCAATCAATCTCTCTGCAAAAGAAGCATCTTCTATCCATTCCATAGCCCAATCTGCTTTCTTCTTGACACAAGGTAGATTTTCGATTGCATTGAATAGATAATCTTTTTCCTTGCTATCTTTTATATAAGTATCTATGAGTAGTGAATAAGTCTCCGAATGGATATTCTCCATCATAATCTGGAAGCCATAGAAGAATTTAGCTTCTGTATACTGCACTTCGTTGACCATATTTTCGGCCAAGTTTTCATTTACTATACCGTCACTAGCAGCGAAGAATGCTAAGACGTGTTTGATAAAATGTTTCTCATCATCATTCAGACTATTCTCCCAGTCTGAAAGATCTTGGTGTAGGTCGATTTCTTCGGCAGTCCAAAAACTCGCTTCGGATTTCTTATAGAATGACCAAATATCGTCGTGCTTGATTGGAAAAAGTACAAATCTGTTAGGGTTTTCAGTTAGTAGTGGCTCTGTTGACATTTCTTCTTCGTTGGCAGTTAGCTAATAGTGTTCCTGCGGAGGAACAAATTACAAATAATAATATATATAAAAAAACTTAATATAAACTTTAATTGAGAGAGTAATCTCTATGGAACTTCTTCGTTAAAAAGCCCTTATTTTATCGTTTCTAAAGTGGGAAATTATTAATCGGAAAAGTTGAATGAAAGAAAATCCGGTAACTTTTCCGAACACAAATTAAATAAGAAATAATGCTAATATGTTATCTAGTTATCCACAGCTGTGGATAACTGAATTGGGACATATTAAAAAAAGGTTCATGTAACTAGAGGGCTACTTTTTTGTGCTTCGACCTAGAAAGAGGATGAGCAAAAAACCCAGCACAATAGAGATGGCAAGAAGAACATAGAATGCATAAGTGGATTGGCTAAATGGTAGATGCTTGAGATTCATTCCGTAGAAACTGGCTACCAAAGTAGGCACCATAAGAATGATGGTAATAATAGTAAGTCTGTGTATAAAAGTGTTAAGATTATTCGAGACGATAGAGGCATAGGCCTCCATTGTTCCACTCAAGATATTGGTATAAACGTTGGACATTTCCAGTGCCTGACTGTTATCTATGATGATATCTTCAAAAAGATCGGAATGCAACTCATTATCTCTAATCCTAAGAAAATCTGTTCTCTTCATCTTCATCATAAGTAAATCATTAGCACTCAGAGAGTTAACAAAATACACCAGACTCTTCTCTATCTTCAGCAACTGACGTAATTCGTAGTTTCTGCTAGAATTATATAGTTCTTGCTCTATTAGATTCCTTTTCAGATTTAATTTTTTAAGGCATTCCAAAAACCAAAACACATTCTGGTCTAGCATGTAGAGGACAAAATGTGAGCTATTAGTAGGACTGAATTTCTTTATTTTATTGGTTAGGAATCTTTCTATGATGGGATTCTGTTCTTGGGTGATTGTTATGACCTGATCGCCTTTCATTACGATACCGATTGGTGCCGTAATATAGATAGCCTCGTTCTCTTGTTCTGACTTGTTGAGCAACGGTGTATTTATCAAGACAAGTTTGCTTTCTTCTTCTATTTCATACCTGGATCGTTCATCTATATCTAGGGAGTCAGTGATAAAATCAGATGGTATATCGAGAGTCGTAGAAATATCCTCAATTTCTCTTTCTTTGAGAGGCGCAGATATATGAATCCAATCAGCAATATGCACGTCAATCACTTGCTCTACTGACCTGCCTTTCACTGTAAAATATTGGACCATAGGTTCTTATGATAAATTCTTAATCTCTCCTAGAATAACTCTATTTATGACAAATATCACTCCACATTAAGGTCAATTTTACTCGAATCTTAGAATTTCTATTGGTGATATTCTGGTCACTAAAAACGTAGGTATAATCATGACTAGCGCAGTTATGATGATTGCCCCAATATTTATAGACAGAATAGACCAAAAATCAAACTCTATAGGTACCTGACTGAGATAATAATTGGTCTCATCAAGTTTGAGAAAACCGAATTTCTGCTGCAGAAGCCCAATGCCCAACCCTAGTATGTTTCCAAAAATCAAAGCAAGCCCCAGTATAAACAAGGCACTATAGATAAATATCTTTCGAAGCTCCCAATCATTTTGGCCGATTGCCTTGAGGATACCTATCATCTTACTTCTTTCAAGAATAAGTATGAGTAGTAC
>CAYNJK010000239.1:0-5287 GCA_964397575.1 uncultured Saprospiraceae bacterium | reverse complement strand
TCTGAATGTAATCGTTATTCACTTTCGATTCAAATTCAAAAGATTCCCACTTCTTCTGCAGAACGGAATTATCAACGATATCCTGAATAAGAGGGTTATTTACCAGCTTATCTGTGAAATTTTTGTCGTAATCAGAAGGCAGATGCTTTGATTTCCGCTTTTTCATGTCGCCAGTGGCGATAGCAGTGACTTTATAGATTATGAAGAGTGCGAAAAGAAAGAGTTCGAAGCTTTTATCAATATTGATATTGTAAGCTTTGTAGATATCCGAAGGTTTTAAAGATTCATCTCTATCTAAAGAGTAAATCAATTGCATTACCTTAATTCTTACGCTTCTCCTGCTGAGCATTTGAGACTAACTTTTCTATTATTTGAGGCTCCATCTTTACAGTGAACCACCTTACAGCGACAAATGTAAAGATAAATAAATGTAAGGCTGGTGAATTATATTAATTTATTTTTTAATATATCTCAATAGTCATTCACTCACCTGTTTTTGTAAATCCCGATCACGTCTTTGATATTACTAAACATAGGCTCTTCGAGCTGTTCGATAGAATTTAGCGGCACCCACTGAGCAATAGTTATGTCTTCCTCTACTTGGGGTACTAGTTTCTGCGAAGGAGCTTGCATAGCATACCAGAATGTTTTCTTTAATGCCCTTTTACCATTCTTCTTAAAGGCATGCCTGGTTGTATGAATTTTATTTTCCAGTGATATGTTGCTTATCCCTGTTTCTTCACTGACTTCCCTAATTCCAGCTGCTTTTTTCTTTTCACCAGGGTCTATTTTGCCTTTTGGCAAATCCCAATGCCCTCTTCTGAAGATAAATAGGATATTGTCTTCTCCATCATTTACTACACCTCCCGAGGCTTTTATCACATTATATAGTGACTCAAAATCCTTGAGTAAGGCCTTTGGCTTGCTAGAGTGGATAATAATGTTGTCAAAACGATCTGTTTTTTCCAGCATATCGATGTAACTCAGCAACATTTTTGTCTTTCCAGAATATGGTGCGATAAGTACTTTTCTATTGGACTCTCCTTTTCTGACCGATTCTGTATCGGCAAGTGTGAGCATATTTTCGTTTATGTATATTTTGTACATTTGTTTATCTTAAAAAGATTAATGAGCACATTATCTTCTCAGGTAGCATCTAAACTTCTAGAAATCAAGGCTATAAAGTTGAGTCCAAGCCAACCATTCACATGGGCATCTGGTTTGAAATCTCCTATTTATTGCGATAATAGAATTATTCTTTCTTATCCCAAAATTAGGGATTTTATAAAGGAAGGATTTAAGTCTAAAATTTGGGCTTTTGGAGAGGCAGATGTCATCGCTGGTGTCGCTACTGCTGGAATTGCTCATGGAGCTCTTCTTGCAGATTTATTGGATAAGCCTTTTATCTATGTTCGTTCTAAGTCCAAAGGCCACGGCAGACAAAATCTGATAGAAGGAGAATTCAAAGAAGGTGATAGAGTCCTTGTCATAGAAGATTTGATTTCTACTGGGATGAGCAGTATGGCTGCTTGCAATGCACTGCAGGAAAGAGGGGCAAAAGTTATAGGTGCCCTGGCCATCTTTTCATATGGCTTCGAAAAAGCTGGACGACTTTTTGACCAAAATAAAATTCCCTTGGATACACTTACTAATTATAGAAGCTTATTGGCTGAAGCGTTGGATACTAATTACATATCAATAAAAGAAAAAGAAATGCTAGAAGGATGGAACAAAAATCCTGAAGCATGGTCTACAAATATCACTGCCTAACTGAGTTATGAAAGTTATCACTAAAGAATCGGAAAAATTCCTATATAAATATCTTAATTCCACTTCACCGACTGGCTTCGAATGGGAAGGCCAGAAAGTATGGTTGGATTATGTAAAAAAATATGTGGACGAGGTACACCTTGATACCTATGGAACAGCACATGGTGTAATCAATCCTGGGCAGCCCTATAAGGTTGTCATCGAAGCCCATGCTGATGAGATTGCTTGGTATGTAAATTACATCAGCGATGATGGCTATATCAATGTTATCAGAAATGGCGGAAGTGATCACATCATTGCTCCATCTAAGAGAGTAGACATTCATACGCCAAAAGGTATTGTGAAAGGGGTCTTTGGATGGCCTGCAATCCATGTAAGAAGAGGTGCTGATGCTAAGCTTTCTCCCAAAATGGAAAATATCTTTATAGACGTAGGGGCTAAGGACAAGGAGGAAGTACTGAAAATGGGAGTACATGTAGGTTGTGTAATCACTTTTGAAGATGAGCTTATAAAGCTGAATCAACGATTTTTTGCAGGCAAAGCACTGGACAACAAAATGGGAGGTTTCTGTATTGCTGAAGTCGCCCGATTACTAAAAAAGAACAGAAAGAAGTTGCCATATACCTTGTATGTGGTCAATGCTGTACAAGAAGAAATAGGACTCAGAGGTGCAGAAATGATAGCCAACAGATTAAATCCAGATGTAGCTATAATCACCGATGTAACGCATGACACCTCTTCTCCAATGATGAAAACCAAAGAACTGGGTGACCAAAAAGCAGGTCTGGGGCCAGTACTTACTTATGCGCCAGCGGTACACAATAAACTGCTCAAACTTATAGAGAAGACAGCCACTAAAAATAAGATCCCATTTCAGAGATCCGCCTCGAGCAGATCTACGGGAACTGATACTGATGCTTTTGCTTACTCCAATAATGGCGTAGCCTCAGCCTTAATTTCTTTGCCTCTGAAATACATGCATACAACAGTAGAAATGGCGCATCAGGAAGATATAGAGAACGTCACGTTACTTATCTACAATACTTTACTTGCAATAAAGAAAAACCACGACTTCAAATATTTCAAATATTGAAGAAGGCAAAAGTCTTCCAGTCAAGCTGGTTAACTTCTACCTCTACAGTAGTCTGCACATCGCCCTTGGTGCAAGCTTTTTTACTTTAGAAACTTTTGTGCTCGCTAGACTGCGCATAGATTACGATTATCTGTGGCTGGTGTTTTTCTCTACGGTATGGATCTATTCCATACACAGAATAGTAGGTATAGACAAGCTCAAATCTGAAAATGATTCTGGCAGATTTGCGGTAATCAGCAGGTATAAAAACCATATCAAGCTGTACACCTTGTTTTCAACTGTAGGTATCTTATGGTCGCTTACCAATCAGAGTTTTCAAACTATACTTTTACTTATACCTGTCGGTCTGATTTCTTGCAGTTATGTCATTCCTTTTTTGAAAGGGGGCAGAAGAATTCGTGATTACAATTATGTGAAAATTTTGCTTATCGGTTTTGTATGGGCATATATCTCTTGCTTACCCGTCTTCCAGTCTGAAGTAGTCTATGGAAAATCGATATTAATATTTATAGAGAAAATGACTTTCGTGATTGCGATCACTATTCCCTTTGACATTAGAGATCTTAGAATAGATGGAAAGATGAATCTATTGACAATTCCAAAAGTCATTGGACTCACAAAATCTTATTGGATCAGTTACGGTCTACTGTCGTTGGGACTGATTATGTTTATTACAAACTGGGGTGGGACCACATCCAATTCTATAATAGGGCTTCTTGTGTACTTTATGACTGGCTTCTTTATTATGCTAAGCAAGCACAAAAGTTCGGACTGGTATTTTAGTGGTCTTATAGATGCCAGCTTACTATTGAGGGGTCTAGTAATTTGGTCAGCATTGCAGATCTAAATAAAACTAATGACTATAAGTCTTCTAGCAGGTCTGGTCTTCTTTGCTCAGTCTTAAGTTCGGCTTGTTCTAATCGCCATTCATCTATGAGCTTATCATTCCCTGACAATAAAACATCTGGAACAGTTCTGCCTTTGTAGTTCGCTGGTCTTGTGTATACGGGTGGCGCAAGTAAGCCATCTTGGTGGCTGTCGGTCAGAGCAGAGGTGCCATCATTGATTACGCCAGGAATGAGTCTGCTGATAGAATCTACAAGCACAGCAGCAGGCAACTCTCCACCCGACAGGACATAATCGCCTATAGATAGTTCTAGTGTAACGTGCATATCTCTGATCCTCTGATCTATCCCTTTGTAATGACCTAGGATTATCATTATCCGTTTCTGAAGTGAAAGTTCGTTAGCCTTATTTTGATCATAAGTCTGACCATCAGGCGTCACAAAAATAACCTCGTCATAATGATGCTGTTCCTTTAGTTCTGAGATGCACGTGTCTAGAGGCTCCACCATCATAACCATGCCAGATCCACCACCATACTGATAGTCATCCGTCTTCTTATGCGCGCCCTTACCGAACTTTCTGAGGTCTATAATATTCACCTCCAAAAGCTTGTTATCGATGGCTCGCTTGAGTATAGAATGCTGAAATGGACTTTGTAATAACTCTGGAACTATAGATATAATATCAAAGACCATGAACCATATATTGTAGGATTAGTTCTTACTCTATCTCTAAAAGAGTTACATCAAATATCAATGCTGAATAAGGCTTGATAACAGGACCAGCGGCTCTGTTTCCATAAGCTAAGTTGTAAGGGATGTACAAGCGATAAGAAGATCCTACTGGCATCAATTGCAGACCTTCCTGCCATCCTTGGATAACACCACTAAGAGGAAAAGAGATGGGTTCGCCTCTGTCTACAGAGGAATCAAAAACAGTCCCATCGATAGTTGTACCATGATAGTGTACTTTTACCTTGCTTGCAATTGTTGGTTTCACAGGATTATCACTAGGCTTTAGGACCTGATACTGAAGACCAGAAGCTGTTGTGGTGACACCTTCTCTCTTACCATTTTCTATTAGGAACTCCTCACCTGCCAGTCTGGTTACTGCATGCATTTTCTGCTGCATTTCAGTGGTATAGGCTTTGAAATTCCTATTTGCTTCCTGAGCAGATATCTTTAATTCCTTATCAGTGAAGACATCAGTAATCGCTTCGAAAAAAGAAGTGAGTTCTATATCTGAAAGACCTTGTGTTTTTAAATCGTTGGCTATCACAACACCGGCACTATATCCGTTAACATCCATCTGAGCAGTACAATTATTAAAAGTGACTAATATAACTAGTAAAAAAAACAATGATTTCATTCTTGGTATTCTTTTAGAACAGGTACTAGGCTTTGCTGCTTAGCTCTGCATAATGCTTAAAAAATAAAGGTATTGTTTCTATTCCTTTATAGTAGTTAAATAAACCATAATGCTCATTTGGCGAATGGATGTCATCTGAATCAAGACCGAAACCCATCAATACAGATTTTACTCCGAACACTTTTTCGAACATTGCAACAATAGGAATAC
>CAYNJK010000238.1:0-5290 GCA_964397575.1 uncultured Saprospiraceae bacterium | reverse complement strand
ACCTATTCAGCTTCTTTAGAAAGGTGGTCTTTGACCAGTCGCTCGAAAATGGACATGTTGTCATACCGTTTGAATGTAAGATTTGTTTCTGCCTTGCGTAACTTTCGTATGCATTCTAAGATTAGATTTAGCGGTTCTATTTCGTAACCGATAAGGTCAGAACCGAAATTTGTACCTATGATATGATGGTTGTCATAAAGACCTATGCAAGCATTTTCCAGAAAGTCAGAAAGTGCCATTTCTGAAGGTTTGTATTCAGACCATTCGGCTTTACACTGGGCTTGAGCCAGTCTCTTTTCTGACCAAAATAAAATCATACCTTTTGGCTGTCCATCTTCATCTTGGTAGAGCAAAGAATCTGCGCTGGCAATACCATCCTCGTTATCTATAGTATAGACTTTTCCTTTTTTGATTATCGTCTTGACGAATTCTAGATGTCTTTTTTTTGCAAGGGGATCTTGTTGCATGTTTTATATTTTGGTGAGCACAAGTTTGTAAAGATTTTCTATAGACGGCTGGGCGCAGTACAGTACAGTTCTACCTGTTAGTTTATTTATCTCTGCTGCTGTCGTTGCTCCTATCGCATAGCTTATAGCATTTCCAAAACTGTGGCCGGTCAGAAATGCACGAGCATTCATAGGACTGGTAAGCAGGTAGATGTCACAATGAGGAATGGATATTCCCTCCTTGGGCTGATTGTCATAGGTAATAACTGTGGAGTTCTCTACGGTCAGACCTGGCTCCAGACTGCGTAGAGATTGTGTTGCTGTGGGGAACAACACTTCCTTATTCTTCCACTTAAGATTTATAGTTTTAGAGAGTTCTTGAAGATTTCCTGTGCCGATTATTTGAGGAAGATGACCAGAAATCTTTTTAAAATAAGCAGCACTACTTGCACCCATGACACCATAGCTGATTTGATTATCGATGGGATGATGTTTTAGGAAATGTGCTATCGCTTTTTGGCTGTAAAAAAAGACAGCATCGTATTTCTTGTCTACATGGAAATCCAGAAAATGAAAGTCAATCAGAGACTGTGCAATGACAGTATGTCCTTGTTTTATGAGTAGATGGAAAGGCGAATCTTCGGCCAGTTCTCGGGATATAAATATTTGCTTAGGAGACTTAGTCTTCATCAAAGAGATCATCTAACTGCTTACCCATCATAAGTGCCTTGAAGCAACGAGTAGCTGCAATGACATCAGCACGTGCATTGTTATGTGGCGAATAGGCTTTCTGAAAGATGATAGCATGTAATTCTGATAAAGTCGGCCACTTATATCCTCCTGTCTTGCTAGGAAGCTTGCAAAAGAAGGTACTCTCCTGCATAATGCAAAATCGCAATTTCCTAAAGAGCGAATGATTGATGCTCTTTCTTAGATATTCCGCTGCAAGAACATTTTCATTGAAATTAAGATTGTGGGCCAGAACATAGTAGGCTTTTTTGAGGCTTTCGTCGAAGGCCCTTAATACATCTTCCAGTGGTTCGCTTTTGTTGGCAATATCATCTTCATCTATCTGTGATCGTTTGGCTATGGTACTGTCTATAGAGAACCCTTCAGGCTTTATAATATAGTCTTGGTCTTCAATAGGTTTGAGGTCTTTGTCCAAAATAATCCAAGATAAGTGGATCATCCGCGGCCAATTAAAGGTATCTGAAAATGGTGCTTTCCAGTTTTTAGGTTTATCTATAGCGGAGCAATCGAATATCAGATACATCTTGTAAGCAAATGGATTTAATCCTTAAATATGAGTCTAAGTTTCAGGATTCAATAATTTTTCTACCATTCTTTCTGCCATTTCAAATGAGGTGCTCTGTGACAGTCTATATCTATGTAGTTTGTCGTTTTCATTTTTGGCGTAAGCTGAAAACAGTTGATAGTTGCCTGCAGCGTCTAGTTCGCAGTAGACACCGAGTGGAATATGACAACCGCCATCCATCATCTTGAGCACTTTGCGTTCTATATTGCTGCGCTTTGCAGTTTCTGCATGATGGATATGAGCGATTATTTTACGCATTTCTGTATCTGCTGACCTTACCTGATAGGCAATAACACCTTGGGCTGGCGCTGGCACAAATTCTCTAGGGTGCAACCTCTTCACCTCTAGATCCGAAAGGTCTAGTTCCAGTCTTTCCAGTCCAGCAGCTGCCAAGATGATAGCATCGTAGCCTTTGTTTCGCAGTTTTTGGACTCTGGTAGGGACATTACCCCGCAAGTCAATCACAGAAATATCATCTAGTAGAGACATTATTTGGGTCTTTCGACGAATGGAGGAAGTACCTACTATTCCGCCTTTTTTCAGACCAAGCGGTTGTTCATTGTCTATGCTATCTGGATGTATTAAGAGGACGTCTGATGGATCGGCACGTTCTGACAGACCAGCAAGAGCCAATCCTTCTACCTGTTCCGTAGGCAAATCTTTGAGTGAATGCACGGCGACATCTATCTCTTCACGGATGAGAGCATCTTCTATTTCCTTTGTAAAGAATCCTTTTCCTTCCAGCTTATCGAATCCCAGATTTTGGATCTTATCTCCTTGGGTCTTAATAATTTCTAGCTGGCAGCTGAAGTCCAGTGCCTCTAGTTCTACTTTGACTTTGTTAGCCTGCCATAAAGCGAGTCTGCTCCCTCTGGTCCCTATGATTATTGTTTTACTCACTCTATTTACATTCTTTATACTATACGCAGCGAAGTTAAGTCATCTGTCTAATACTCCAGCATATGTCACCAAAAACACAATAATAATAAAGATATTCAATCTAATCACCTGATAATCAATGTTGTAGATAATTTCTTGTCATTTTTTTATGACTTTTTTAAATAACTAAGAGGCTAATGCCGTTCTGATTATGAATTTTCCAAGTCTGACTATATTAGCGGACTTGAATTATTTCAGAAATGACGAAATACTAATGCTTTTATGTGTCATCTTAGGGGATGACTAGTCAATAAACCCATCGATTACTTCGGTACTATAGTTGCATGACTATTAAAGTCGCTTAGTGTTCTATATTCACATAATATTTGCCTAATTAATGACTTACACCGTAGGAAAAATTGCAGAACTAATTGGAGGTTCAGTACGAGGAGACTCTTCTATAGAGATTAATGGTGCAGCTGGCATAGAGAAGGCTGGTTCTGGTCACATTACTTTTCTTTCTAATGATAAGTATATCTCAGAAACTGAGAATACAGCTGCTTCAGCGATTCTTGTGCACCAGAAATATGCCGATAAGCCATTTACTATCCCTACCATCTGTGTGGATAATGTCTACAGTGCCTTGGCAGAGATACTTACTTTATTTGATTCTAGAGAACAACGAGATCCAGGAATAAATCCTAACTCTTTTGTAGACCCTACTGCTAAGGTAGATGCTTCTGCTCATGTAAGTGCATTTACTATCATAGAAGCAAATGCAACTGTAGGAGCTGGCACTCATTTGTTAGGGCAGGTCTACCTAGGGAAAAATGTCACTGTGGGTAAGAACTGTGTACTTTATCCAGGTGTCAAGGTCTATAAAGATTGCCATATAGGCGATAATGTCATTCTACATTCTAATGTAATTATTGGTTCAGATGGCTTTGGTTTTGCACCTCAAGGAGACGGTACCTTTGTAAAAATCCCTCAGATAGGGAATGTAGTTATAGAAGATAAGGTAGAAATAGGGGCAAACACTGTTGTAGATAGAGCAACTATGGGTTCTACACTAATCAAGGAAGGTGTCAAACTCGATAATCTCATACAAGTAGCCCATAATGTAGAAATTGGGAGCAACACAGTTATCGCTGCGCAAACTGGTATCGCAGGTAGTACTAAAGTGGGGGAACAATGTCAGATAGGTGGACAGGTAGGTATAGTAGGACACCTTAGTCTTGCAGATAGGACGATGATACAAGCTCAGAGTGGTGTAACAAAGTCTACTAGAAAGCCAGGAACCAAACTATATGGTAGTCCAGCGATTGCCTACAATAATTACTTGAAATCCTTTGCTATATACAAGAATTTGCCCGACCTTCAAGCGCGAATCAGCAAATTAGAAAAACTACTCGGAGAGCTGCAAAACTCTCAACAAGAACCGTATGAACCAACAGACGATAAGTCATAAATTTGAACTAGAGGGTATAGGATTACATACAGGAAAAATGGTCAAAATGACCTGTCTTCCTGGAGAAGTTAATTCAGGTATAGTTTTCAAGAGAATAGATCTAGAAGGAGAACCTCTTATTCCCGCCTCAATAGCTATTGTAGATTCCACCTACAGAAGTACTTCCCTTAAGAAAGGGGAGGATCTAGTCACTACCACAGAACATTTATTATCAGCTTGTTATGGACTGTCCATAGATAATCTGCTTATAGAGCTTAATGGTCCTGAGATACCGATACTCAATGGTAGCGCAGAACCCTTTGTAGCGGCAATTACTAAAGCTGGTATCACAGAACAAGAAGCAGAAAGAGCATATCTAGAACTGGATGAGACGCTGGAGTTTAATGATGAAAAAAGTGGTGCCAGTTACATATATTTTCCGGTAGATAATCATGCTCAGACGGAGATTACCTCCATTATAGAGTACAATTCTAAAGTCGGCCGTCAGGTAGCAGTCTATAATCCCACTATTTCATACAGCAACGAGATAGCGCCATCAAGGACCTTTGTTTTTGTCAATGAGCTAGAGGAACTACATAGAAAAGGGGTAATAAAGGGCGGTCGTGTCGATAACGCTATTGTTTTCAGCCATGAAGATTTTCCACAGTCCAAAGTCAAAAAACTAGCGGCCCACTTCAATGTAGACGAGGATATTATAGTCGATAATGGCATCCTCAATGGCCTCACCTTAAATTATCCCAACGAACCAGCTAGGCATAAACTGCTGGATCTCCTTGGTGACTTATATTTGCTAAGGATGCCCATCAAAGGCAAAATTATAGCCAAGCGACCTGGCCATACAGGCAATGTCGCTTTTGCAAAGTTTCTGAAAGCAGAATTTCAGAAGCGGAAGAAACTTAGAGGGAAGCCTATCTATAAGCCAGAGCAAGAGCCACTTATGGATGTAGAAGGTGTCAAAGCCCTCATCCCTCATAGGTATCCTTTTTTACTTGTAGATAAGATTATAGAAAAGACAGAAAAGCATGTTGTTGGCATAAAGAATGTCACAGTCAATGAATCTTTCTTTACTGGACATTTTCCAGATAACCCAGTTTTTCCAGGGGTCCTACAGATGGAAGCCCTGGCTCAGACAGGAGGTATACTGGCACTTACTTCAGTAGATAATCCACAAGACTATAATAC
>CAYNJK010000237.1:0-5313 GCA_964397575.1 uncultured Saprospiraceae bacterium | reverse complement strand
CTAGCGCAAGTTAAGGATTTTACATATGAAATATCTCTATACGATCTATAAGGGTTGTTCTATTATTGTTTGTAATGCGGAGAAAATCTATAATTGACTATAGACATCAAAAAAGAGCTATTGCAGACGATTCCAACCAATTGATACTTGCATTACACTATCTTTATATAAATAACATAAATAGTCTACCGTTGAAGAATTATCTAGCCTCATGCTTTTGCTGCCTTACTTTCTTTGTAAGTGCACAAACTTATACTATAAGTGGATATGTGATGGATGCTTCCTCAGGGGAAAAGCTAATCGCCGCAAATGTATATAATGGAGAAACCTATGAAGGGGCTATCACAAATAATTTTGGGTTTTACAGTCTTACCCTCCCCAAAGGAGAAATAGAACTCATAGCTTCTTATATAGGCTACGAAAACCAAACCCAAGTTATCGACCTCAAAGAAGATCTTACTCTAGATCTCAAACTGGACGTGGAAAACTTTCTGGAAGAAATAGAAATAGTCGCAGAGAAACAAAGAAATGTTGCCGGCGAAACCACTATGAGTACAATCGAAGTGCCTATTCTGCAAATAAAGAAAGTGCCTGCCCTGCTTGGAGAAGTAGATGTACTAAAGGCCTTACAATTATTACCCGGAGTGCAATCAGGAGGAGAAGGACAGAGTGGCTTGTATGTCAGAGGTGGCAGTCCTGACCAAAATCTGATTTTACTAGACGGCGTACCTGTCTATAATGCCAATCACCTTTTTGGTTTCTTTTCTGTTTTCAATGCAGATGCAATCAAAGATGTAAAACTCATCAAAGGTGGATTTCCAGCTCGATATGGAGGGAGACTATCATCAGTTCTTGAGATAAATATGAAAGAAGGCAACATGAAGGAATTTCATGGGGCAGGTTCTATCGGGCTGGTGGCTTCTAAGCTTACCTTGGAAGGACCGATAAAAACTGATAAAACTTCTTTTTTAATATCTGGAAGAAGAACCTATATAGATCAGCTGGCCAAGCCAATTATAAGAAATGCTTTTGAAGCAGAAGGTGGGACTGGAGATGCAGGATATTTTTTCTCAGATGTCAATGCAAAAATTAATCACGTTTTCTCCCCTAAAGACCGCCTGTATTTTAGTGTTTATACAGGAACAGATAAATTCTTTGTAAACTTCGATGAACTGAGTAACTCGTATAGGGATTTTAGTTCAGGAAGCTTAGGGTGGGGGAATCTAACTTCTGCACTGAGATGGAATCACCTGTGGCGACCAAAATTATTCAGTAATGTAAGTTTGACTTTCAGCAGATATGATATAGAGTTTGGCGCTAGTACGGGTAGTGAAAACCTATCTACACAGCTGACTGACGAATTTCGGTTAAGTTATGGCTCGGGGATAAGAGATCTGGCAGCAAAAATAGACTTTGATTATTATCCCAATCCTAATCACTTTATAAGATTTGGTGTTGGAGCAACTAGACATAGTTTCGAGCCAGGTGCTTTTGGTTTGTTTGCATTGGCAGAGAATGAAGTAGAAATAGATACTTCGATAGGTCAGCAAAGCGTATATTCTACAGAAGTAGATGCTTATGTGGAAGATGATGTAAAGGTAACTGATAAACTTAAAGCTAATATAGGTGTGCATTTTACTTTGTTTAATGTGCAGAATGTAAATTACTTTTCTGCCCAACCTAGACTGAGTATGCGTTACCTCCTAGGTGAGAATCAATCTATCAAGGCTTCTTTTGCGACGATGAGCCAATTTATAAATCTTCTAACCACTGAAGGTATAGGCTTGCCTACAGATATCTGGGTGCCTAGTACAGCGAAAATACTTCCACAAGAAAGTTGGCAAGCAGCTCTGGGATACGCTTTTAAATTGACGGATGACTTGGATATGACAGTAGAGGGTTATTATAAAGATATGACCAACCTTGTTAGTTTTAAAGACGGAGAAGGATTTTTTGATGACTCTCTTACTGATTGGGGAGATAGAGTGACACAAGGAGATGGCTACTCTTATGGTTTAGAATTATTTCTGCAAAAGAAACGGGGGAGAATGACAGGCTGGATAGGCTATACTTGGTCCAAGACTAACAGGCAGTTTGATGATTTAAATAATGGGGAGGTGTTTCCATTTACTTTTGATAGGCGTCATGATATTTCGGTTGTGTTTCAGTATGAAATTTCTAAACGTGTTAATTTTTCTGGAGCCTGGGTATATGGTACAGGTAATGCAGTGACCTTGGGGACCAGTAGCTTTAGAACAGTTTTCGAAGAGAAGTTCGGAGATGTTCCTGCGGAAGTACAGAATTTTTCTGAGAAGAATAACTTCAGAATGAGCGCCTTCCACAGATTAGATGTTGGGTTTAATTTTGTAAAGAAAAAGAAGAGGCATACAAGGACTTGGTCCATTGGTGCCTATAATACTTACAATAGAAGAAATCCATTTTACTTATTCATAGATACACAACGGACCTTTGATAATCAAGGAAATCAAGTTAGTACCAAACGACTCAGACAACAAAGTCTGTTTCCTATAATTCCTTACTTCAGTTATAGTTTCAAATTTTAGTTATGAGAACCTCTTTACTATTAGCTTTTCTAGGGATGAGTACTTTGCTCTTTGTGGCAAGTTGTGGTGATTCTTTTTCTACAGTACTGGATGTAGAACCACCAGAATTCGAATCACAGATGACTTTCTCCACCTTCATAGACAACGAAGAACCTTTTGTAGGATTCTTTGCAGGGAGAAACAGAGATATATTTGTAGATGGTGATTTTGATGAATTTGAACTAGACGATGTATCCATAACAGTTACCAATCATTCTACAGATGAAATTTTGATAGGGCAGGAGTTAGATACTACAGGATTTGTTGGTTTTACATACAATTACTTTGCTCTGGATACAGGTTTTTTTACGCCAGGTGCGGAATACACATTTTTGTTAGAGCATGCTGATTTTCCTGATTCAGAAACAAGATTGCAGTTTCCTCCTGTAAGTGATAATCTAGAAAATTTATCCTACAAACAAATAGATGGAATAAATCTGGAAGGTAATGAAAACAGCAGTATCACTTTTGAAATCGTAGATGATCCAAATAATGCTGACTTCTATGAGTTAGAACTGATGACTTTGGATGGATTCAATACTTTTGGTACATTCTGGATAGAAAGTACAGACCCTTCAGCACTTAAAGGATTTCCTGAAGACAACCTCTTGTTTTCGGATCAGTCATTCAATGGAGAAAGAAAACGCATAACAGTAAATTTTGACAGGTTCAATTATGATCCAGAAGTAAACGAGGCACTTATAGTCAGGTGGAAAACACTAAGTAGCAGTGCATATAGTTATAGCTTATCTGCTAGAAGATTTGTCAATACAATAGATACACCTTTCTTATCACCTGTGCAAATTCATTCAAATGTCAATGATGCTATAGGAATCATAAGCTTTAAGGGAGTAACCGAGTATGTAATAAACTAAGTAGGGCTGATTTTCTTTAACTACCTATTTCTGAAGAATTTTCACTTCTGTACGTCTATTGTATATGTGTTCTGCTTCGGAGCAGAACACATCATCTGTACAGTGATTTCTTAACTGTGTTTCTCCATAACCGATTGCTTGTACATTAAGGTAAGAGATACCTTTGGATATAAGATAATCACGAGCACTGTTTGCTCTTTGTTGTGATAAGTCTTGATTGTATTCTGCACGACCGCGGCTGTCAGTATGTGCACTTAATTGAATTTTCAAGTTTGGATTATCAATCATGATTTTGGCCAGATCATCTAATTCCCTCTTTGCACCCTGTGTAAGAACAAAGCTGTTGTAGTCATAATAGATATTTTCAAATACTATTACAGCACCTACATCCACTTTTACATTTTTTATGGTTGGAGGTGCAGGAATTGTTTCTTTGATATAGACTATTTCTGGTTCTGCTTTTCGTGGCTGTTCTTTGTCTTTAAGGTGGACGACTATATCTTTTTGGGATCCATGATTGGACATAACTAAAGTCCATTTTTCTTTGTTTGGATAGGTGACATCTACCAAGGTATACCCTTCGCTGAGAGTAAACTTTGCTATTCCCTTCGTGTCTGAAAAAATAGAGTCTACATCCTCATTGCTTTCTATGTCGAAAATATCTTCATCAAAGTTGGCAAATTCTGTTTGGGCAACTTTTGCATATCTGACTCTGGCTTCAGTCAGAGGTGTTTTGCTTTTATGGTCTGCTATATTAAGAGTGACAGTATTGTAATCAGTGTCATAATAAGTAAAGAGTGATACTAACGAATTGTAACCATAGATATCATCCTTGCCCAGTCCTCCAGGTCTATTGCTGGATAAATAACCATTTATGCCATTGTCATCTGTGATAAGAGCAAAGTCATCATATGCTGTATTTATTGGTTTGGGCAATCTTAAGGGTGCTGCTGCTTTCAGCTTACTGATTTGAGACATAAATATATCTAAGCCTTCAGCATTTTCTAATCCATCACTTGCATAGAAAAGATAGTTACGCTTATTAATATGCGGAAACCAGTCATTGCCATTGCTATTTATGGACTTGCCTAGATTTATAGGACTGGACCATCCATTTCCTTGCTTGCTGACTATGTACAAGTCCATCTTTCCAAATCCACCTGGCCTATCGCTTGCAAAAATCATGTAGTTGCCATCGTAACTTATGGTAGGATGTGCCATAGCTACATTGTCTTCGTTGAGAGCAATTTTCTCAGGCGTTGTCCAACGGCCATTGACAAATCTTGAACTAAAAATCTTAAGTGCAACTTGCTTATGTTTTGTCAATCCGAATTGTCCATTTTGATAGTCGACTCTAGTAAAGTATATCGTATTTCCATCAGCCGTAAAGCATGCAGGACCTTCATGATAATCTGAGTTAAGGGTAGGGGACAGCAACTGACCATTTTCTAATGCATTTGCTTTATTGATTTCAGCAACGTAGAGGTCAAAATATTCTTCCTTAGTTCTTTTGTCTTTTAGATTTTTATTTCCACCAGGTTTTAGGAATATCACTTTGTCTGCCCAGTAAGTGGAGCTAAATTCAGTACTCTCAGTATTTACGCCTTTTTCGTTATATAGTTCTATATAATCTGACCAATCAACATTCTGCTGGCCTTGTAAGCTAGTTATACAAACTAAGGTAAAAGAGAAAAGTAGACTGAGTTTTCTCATTAGAAGTATCTAGGGTTTTGTATGTCTTGAGGCGTTCGGTCTTTGCCAATATTATAGCTTAATAAAACTTAGAAACTTCCTTCTTCAAACTGTCTTAAGGTGGTAGTATTAAAATCATACAA